>CAZTAB010000198.1:0-20123 GCA_964611475.1 uncultured Verrucomicrobiota bacterium
CAGCATCGATGAAATCCGCTTTCTCGACTCTTATCTGAGCGCGACGGATATCGCGAACCTGGCTGCGGCGGGGACCGACAAAGCTTCCCCCGTGAATGCTCCACCGGGAAGGCTCAATAACCTGGTCACCGAATTGCTGGACCTGGATCAGGGCGACATCGGCACCACGACGCAGTTCGTCGTTCCCAATCCCCGGAAAGGTTGGGTCTTCATTTCGTCCACCGTTGGAACCCTGGGCCCGGGAGACAGCGCGCAGGTTTCGTTGCAGGGCACACCGGTGGACATGCTCAATGACCATCGGCCGGGGGAACCGCAAGCGCTGGAAGCGATGCGGTGGCTGGATGGGGGCGACCATACCCTGAGGCTGCAGACCCAGGGGTCCGCGTCCGTGCAAAGCCTGATTGTTCGGGCGATTCCGGAACTCATGATGTGGCGGTACGTCGCGGGGACCCAACTTCCGCAACTAGTTCCGGTGTGGGATTGGGCGAACCTGAAAAAGCATATCCTGCCCAGCATGAACACGATACTTGTCCAGCGAGCGGTCGAGGAGGAACTGCGCCCACAGCACCAGGCGTTCATCGATGAGTGGAACGCGAAGGGAAGGCGGTGGCTCACCATCAGCACGGTTCCGGTGTATGAGTTCGGACCCGGCATGACCACCCAGCAGGCCTATAACTGGTGGGCATCCACCGCAGGCTACAGCCAGTCCGACTGGGGCGGCATTGCTATCGACGAGTTCGAGTTGGACGAGCATCCCCTGTCGCAGTACACCCAGATGAAGGAAGCGCTATGGCAGTTGACGGCGAATTTTCCCAAGAAACACTTCTACGCGCTCGCGGTGCACATCATGACCGCGAACCAACCCGGAGACTTCGTGAACGCGGTGGTTGACAACGAGGGGGCGCTCATCTGGGAGTGGTACGAACGAGAGGAGCCGGACGAGTCCAGCGCGCAGGCCAAGCTCAACGGCGTCTTCTCCCCGGGGATGCAGCAGTGGCGCGATTTCATCCCCAACGCGCCGGCGGAAATGGGCATCTGTTTCGGATACTATTCAACGCCTCCGTTGTCCCTGAACGAAAACCCCGCCGTCGACTACAAGGTGTGGAAGGACATGCAGTTTCACCAGGTAGCCAATGATCCCCGCTTCGACGGCTTGCGTGGCCTGATGGAGTGGAACACGAAGTATACGGACGAGGAAGTGTTCCGCTGGCAGGCCGCGCTGTACCGTCATTACGGCATCGAGGGGAATACGACCCGTCTCTCCGACACGCACGGGTTCAGCTACAACCCGGGCCACCTGACAAACCCGGACTTCGACCAGGGCACGGCCGGCTGGACGATCCAGCAGGCGGCGGGAGGCGGCACCGGGACCGGGAACTATTCCGGGCTCGGAATGCTCCAGGGCCGCGTGCGCGGTAGCACCCGGGGAGACAACTACCTGTGGATGCGCCGGAGTTCCCAGGCGCCCAACCGGGCCACCCAGACGATGACGGGTCTGATTCCCGGCAACCTGTATACCATGAAAATGTTCTCGATGGACCGCCGGGACTACCTCAACGCCGTGTCTGCGATGGAAACGCACCCCGTGCAGATCGACATCGACAACGTGGACATCGTTCCCGGCCGGGAATTTCAGCAGGTCATGCAGAGTGAACGCGGCGGCGGGGTGAGCCCGCCCTGGTCATCGAGCCACCAGCCCTGGTTCAATTATTACTGGCGGCTGTTCCAGGCCAAAGGGACAACGGCTACGCTCACGATCTCGGACTGGTCTTCGAACAGCAGCCCCGGCGGCCCGATCGGCGAAGAGCTGATGTTCAACTTCATCGAAGTGCAGCCGTACTTCGCCGTCGGCGATGAAGTCGCCTCAACGCCTTCAACCGATCCGGTGATCTCGCAGTTCGCCCGGGGCGATGCGACAGGGCTGTGTTTCACCGGAGAAGTGGGCCGTGTCTACGGCCTCTATTTGGCCGACCAACAGGAAGGCCCCTACAGCGACACGGGAGCCAGCATCAACGGAACGGGCGGCGTCGACTGCCTCTTCGACCCGGGCCATACCGGCGGAATTGACACGACCAAATTCTATCGGGTCTACTAGGCGATCCGCCTCGTATCCCCTCTTATCCGCATGCCGAATCGCGGCATCCTTTTTCGGTTTGTGGTCTACGGTGAATCATAATTTCGCTCGATTAAGGCGGGACGGAGAACGGGTTTGTAACCCACCTTAATGAATCGAGCCGAAGTCCAAACTCCGGAGGGCCGATTACAAATCCGCCCTCCGGCGCACTTCGCCCCCCGCTCCTTCTTGCGCCCACCTTTCTCGCCACAGCCACCTGGCACCATTGCTGAATCAAGCAGGATAATTGCTGTCACGTCGATTATGATTGAGACCCAGCCCGAATCGTTCTAAACGGAGGGGATGAAGGATAAACGAATCTTGCGAAACGCCTTTTTCTTTTTGTTGATGAGCTTGATCACCGTCTACGCCGGCATGAAACCGGACAACGGCTTGCTCCTACATTATACATTTGACGCCGGCAAGGGAGGCCAGGCAAAGGACCAAAGCGGTACCGGAAACGACGGAGCCATTCACGGCGCAGAATTCGTGAAGAGCCCCAAAGGCCACGCGCTCCAGTTCGACGGCGTGGACGATTTCGTTGACTGCGGGACGGATGAGAGCCTGCAACAGATCGAACTTGCGGCCACCATCGAGCTTTGGGTCAAACCGGAAGAGCTTCAGGGCGGACTGGCCACCTGGAGCTCCGGGTCCGGGTGGGAGGATCAACGCTTTGTTGTCGCGTTCAAGGACCAAGAGGGCAGCGCTGACCTCATCCATGCCGCGTCGGATGGTTCGGGCCAGGGAAAGCGCTTTCGCCAATACAGTCTCAATATGCCGCTAAAAGATTCCTGGAACCATGTGGCTCTGACCTCTGACGGCGGCACGATTACGTACCACCTGAACGGCCGGATGCTTCGGGTTCACCCTCAACAGTTCGCCCGGGCCGTCCTGGAGGACATCCCGCTGTGGATCGGCAGGTCCCAGGGACTCGGAAACGAGTTTTTCAAGGGAACGATGGACGAAGTTCGGATTTACGACAGGGCCCTCTCCGAGGAGGAACTTCTAGCCCGTTACAAAGAAGGTGCTGCGGCATTTGGACAAGACACCTCGCTATTCAAGCGGCCGGAAATCAGAGTAGAGGCCTTGGCCGAGCCGGGGTGGATCGCGGTCGAGGTCGATTATGGTCTCATGAGGCCCTTGCCGGAGGGCGCTTCCGCCGAGGCGCAAATATTGGACGCTCAGGGAGCTACCAAGACCTTTGCGCGGAAAGTGGAGAGAATCCAACCCCGGGCCACGACCCTCAACATCGTGCTGAATGCCGAATCACTGCAACCCGGCAATTACCTCATCCGAACGGGCCTCGTTGGAGCAGACGGAAGTCCGGCCGGGGAAACGGTCCGAATGCCGGTCTCATGGCCCGGGCAATCAGACGAATTCAAAGGCGTCAAAATACTCAACAACCTGGTCTGGGAGCTTCTGGACGTCCAGCCAGGCCTGGTCGAAGGCGAAAAAGTTTACACATTCAACAATCCGAAAAGCCGATGGCTCCACGTTGCGGCGGCGACTGACGCGCCGAGAGGCGGCCTGCGCATATCGGTCGAGCCAGCACGCAAGACGCGCGATCTGATCGTCTTTGAGGCCGGCCAGAAGGGCACGAAGGAGGCGATGTGCTTCTTGCCGGAAGGTACGAGCAGGCTCATCCTGCAGACTGACGGTCCATGCCGTATCCGGAGTATCGTTGCCCGCTCCATTCCGGAGCTGTACTACCACGAATTTTCCAATGGTCCCAGCCCCCCGGAAAGCTATCCCGACCCTATTGAGTTCATGGAGAAACATGTCATTGACCATGTCAATACGTTCATGATCGCGGGTGGAGTTTTGGATGGCAATCGTCCCATCTTCCAGAAGTATCTTCCCACGCACCGCAGGTGGCTTTGCAGTTTTCTAATGAAGGGCCTGGACTACTTTGGCGAGGAGCATGCGCTGTCCTCGTCTCAGGAAGTGTACAACTATCTCACCGGTCTCCGCGGATATACGGACCCCGAACTTGATGGTGTCGTTGGCGACGAGTTCCTTGGAGCAGATGATCCAGGCTTCAAACGGTACACGGATGCGATCGGAATGATCGAGGCCAATCCTGCGTTTAAGGACAAGCTGTTCTACGCCTATTGTACGGACATTTACGGATCCGAGCAGAGTAGAGAGCTTGTTCAGGCCGTTATTGACGCAGGCGGAACACTCGTTTGGGAACGATACCTGAAGACGATGTCGAGCGAGAACGCGGCACGGGAACACATGAGGGAACACCTGGTAATGAGCGCTCGCAAGTATCGCGACCTTTGCCCGGGCTCTATTGGACATCTGACGGCCCTCATCGGGTACTATACATTGCCTGGCGGACATCTCGAAAACTCCACCCCGTCGATCAATTTCAAAACTCACCTCGATATGCAGTTCAACATGGTGGCAAATGACCCGGTGTTCTGGGGCGCTTATGGCTTGGGGGGATACCACAGCTCATACAGCAACGAGGAAACCATTCGATGGATGCTCAAACTTTTCCGTCATTACGGCATAGAGGGAAGGACCGAACCTGCGACCGATGAACCCTACATATTGCCCCACATCGAGAATCCGGATTTCATCAATGGCACGGAGGGCTGGACGCTCGACCCGGCCGAGGAGGGCGGCATTCGCCGCGTCTTTGAGCGCGGTTTCGGCTGGCACCAGGCGCGGATCGGCAGGACCGAGGGGGATACGTCTCTGGTCACCATCAGAAGCGCGAAACGCCCCAATCGCTTCTCTCAGGAAATCAAGGACCTTCAGCCCGGTCGGCTCTACTCATTCTATATGTTCAGCGGTGACCGTAAGGACATGTCAAAGAAGGAGGAGCACGCAGTACGCATTCAGTTCGAGAACGCGACCTTGATACCAGAGAAAGGCTACACGTACGTGCATACCAATGTTGGGGGGTCGAGAGCCTATCCACCCTACAGCGAGGGAGGCAGCGCCTGGCTGAACTATTACTACCGGGTTTTTCGCGCGAACGGCACCTCGGCGAAGTTGAGCGTCTCCGATTGGACGAGTGATGAGAAACCCGGCGGGCCCATTGGCCAGGAACTCATGTACAACTTCATCTGCGTGCAGCCTTATTTTCCGGTGGATTCGAAATTATGAGCGACTACAACATTTTGAAACACGGCGCGAAGGGCGACGGCAGCACCAATGACGCGGCGGCGATCCAGGCCACCATCGACAAGTGCGCCGCCATGGGCGGTGGACGCGTCACCGTACCCGCCGGCAGGACATTCACAGCCGGCCCGATTCAGTTGAAGTCCGGAATTGAATTCCACCTCGAGCACACCGCCCGCCTCCACGCTATCCCCGACCGGGCGCTCTTCATCGAGGACGCCCTGCCGCCGCGCTACGGCGGGGACGGGAAGAAGTGGATCCACGCCTTCGAGGCCGAGGATATCGCCATCTCCGGGACCGGAACCATCGACGGGCGCGGCGTGGAATTCATGGGCGAGGAACTGCCTCATATTTACAAAACAGATCTCGGCCGCCCCTTCGTGATCACCTTTGAGGCTTGCAAGCGGGTCACCATCCGGGACGTCACGTTGAGGGACTCCCCCTTCTGGAGCACGCACCTGGCGGGTTGCGAAGACATCCTGATCAGCGGGATCCGGCTGCTGAACAATCTCAAGATCCCGAACGCCGACGGCATCGACCCCAACCGGTGCCGCGACCTGCGGATCATCGGGTGCCACATCGTGGGCGGCGACGACTGCATCTGCCCGAAGTCGGAAGAGGGGTTCGAGCGTTACGGCGACAATGAGGACTTCGTGGTGAGCGGGTGCACCATGGTCTCCACGTCCTGTGCCATCAAGCTGGGTTCGACCACCTACGGCGGGATGCGGCGCTTCGTGTTCGACAACTGCATTATCAAGGGCTCGCATCGGGGCATTGGACTGCAGCATCGGGATCAGGGGGTGATCGAGGATATGCTGTTCTCAAACATGGTGATCGAGACGCGGCTCTTCGAGCAGTCCTGGTGGGGCGAAGGATGCCCCATCTACGTGACGTCCTTCCCTCGCACGGCAGATACGGAGTTGGGAACGATCCGCAACATCCGGTTCTCAAACATCCAGGCACGGGGCGAGAGCGGGGTGTACGTCGCGGCGCAGGAAGCCGGACACATCGACAACATCGCGCTCGACCGCGTCTCCCTAGAGATCAACAAGACCTCGAAAATTGACGGCGGCTTCTACGACCGCCGCCCCGGAGCGGCGGATCCACTCATCCAGTCCTCCCCCACCTCGGGCTTTCACCTGGAAAACGCAGCGGACATATCCGCGCACGACTGCCGGGTCACATGGGGCGAAAACAGGCCTGACTACTACCGTCACGCCGTATATGCAAAAAACGTGGACGGGCTGGATCTGCAGAACCTCCACGGCGAGGCCGCGTTTCCCGAGCGAGTTGAGCGAGTAGTGCAAGAGTCGTAGCACGGGGATCCGACCCGTGTAGCACAGCCCAACCAGTTTGTGCAGAGAATGTCGAATGAGGTTCATAGCTGGTTCCTCTCCTCTTCATCAAATCCCTTGGTGGTTGGCCAGATTGGATCTCGATGAGGAGGAGAAATGAAGAGGCGTGACGGGCCGGGGTTATGTGCTTGGGGCTCCGCACACCGGTCACAGGGTTCGGCTCTGTGCGTGACACCGGGCGTGAGGCATGCCAAGATGTTCCGGGTAATTGAAATATTACCGGTATGCTGACTTCATCTATCGCGGCAATGGCCACGGCAGCTCATCTGCTTCACGTCGGCCCCACCCTCACCCCACCCGCCATCGATGGCGATCTTTCTGATGATTGCTGGCGCGACGCCACGTTGGCTTCCGGCTTCATCACCATCAACGCCGCCTGGATCGCGCAGCAGACCACCGCATTCGTAACCTACGATGAAATCCACCTCTATGTCGCCTACCGGTGCAATGAGGATGAAATCGAACGGATGGACGCGCACGCCTCCCGCCGGGACGACGTGCGCATTCTGACCGACGACGACAGCGTGGAGTTTTTTCTGGATACGAACCACGACCGGGCGACGTTTTATCATTTCGGCATATCCACGAAAGGGTGGCGCTACGACGGAGCCGTCGAAGTCAGCGACAGGAACGATACCCGGGACGATGACTGGAATCCCGACTGGGAGGTGAAAACGGCCGTCGCTTCGGACCACTGGACCGTGGAGGCGCGGATTCCTTTCGCCTCGCTCGGCACAATTCGCCCGGGGCCAAACGCGGCCTGGGGAGTCAACTTCAACCGTTCACGCCGTGCCGGGGCCAAGGACTCCATTTTTTCAAGCTGGGCCGCTGTATCGCACGGCTTTAACCGGCCGAAAGAGTTTGGAACCCTGGTCTTCGGCGCCCCCTCCCCCCTCTCCTATTCCATTCTCTCGCTGGGCGATCCCAAGTCCGGCAGCATGCTGCGGATCAATCTAAAAAACGGATCAGGCTCCCAGCTGATTGCGAGGACCCTATGGACCGTTTCTCCTTCCTGGACCGAAGAATCCGTAGAAGCGGCAGCAATGCCGCTGGCGCCCAACTCGGAAAAAGAAATTCGCATTCCTTACGAGGTCCCACCCCGGCACCTCAACGACGTTCCCCTGGGGCCCATGGGTACCCTCGACTTCGCGCTCACGGTGAACAATGCGAGCACCGGCGAGACGCACGATCACAAGGAAGGATCGTTCCTATGGGGAAAAGGCGGGATCATGGACTTGTCCCTCGACCGCTACTATTATACCCCCGACGTGCAACAGGCGCAGGTTGTACTTACCCGGGAAGTAGCAGAAGGGGCTTCCATCCATCTGGAAATCAGAAATCAGTTGGAGGGCCCTGCCCTGCTGAGCAGAAACATCGCCCTGGACCCGGGCAAGGATGCGTATGGTTCATCCTTCGACATCGGGAACTTGGACCTCGGCCGGTACATCGTCTCGGGGCACCTGCTGGATTCAGACGGCGACAGGCTCTACTCGATACATCGTCTCTTTCTAAAATCGGCTATCGCTCCGGCAAAGGATCCGCCCCACACCCTCGATACCCGCATTCGCTCCGACGGAATCATCCTGCGGGACGGCAAACCTTTCTGCCCGTTCATGGGGATAGGCAACGTTGAGTCTCCGCTCGGTCAAGATTGTTTCAACGTACGATACGGACGCACCGGCCTCGTTTCGAATCCGTTGGACCGGCCCAAGATGGGTCTTCCCTGGATCACCACGGAGGACGGAAATTATTTCATCCTCATGCCCGACGAAGAGCGGATGTATCGCAGCCTGCGCCGAACGGTGGAGGGGCGCAAAGAGGATCCCTCAATGCTCTGCTTTCTCATGAAAGCGGAAGCCCGGATCCCGATGTACCGGGGAGAAGAACGGGTTCGCCTGAACAACCTGGAGGAGTTGTCAAAGATCGGAAAGTTCGTGAAGAAGATCGACCCGAACCGGCTTACTTCGGTGCACATCGATCACTCGCACTACCTACATTCTTACGCAAAAGTCGCCGACATCATCGAGGTGGCCTACAAGACCTCATCCTTTGCGCCGCGGATCATTCCGAAGTTGACCCGGGATTTGAATGAAATCCGGGAAACCATCCCCCCAAGCCAGCCGTTTTTCTTTTGGATCGGGAGCTCAATTCCCCGGCCCGAGTACCGGTCGGCCGAGGATATTCGTTGCGCGACCTACCTTGCGCTGATGTACGGCGCGGCCGGCATCGTCTATCACATGGGACATGACGGGGTCCCGCTGGAAGATACGCGGCACTGGTCGGTATATCCCGGGCTGGCGCGGGAGGTGGAAGAAGTTTTTGCCATCGTGAGCACGCCGCAACCAGAGCCCGGGCCGAAAGTGACGATCCAGCCCGAGTCGATCGACTACCGGGTGCGAAGAGTCGGCGACCGGATATACATAGTTGCCGTGAATAAGGCGGCTTATCTTGTCGACGCAACGGTAACAATTGACGACAGTGCCCTCCCCTTGAAGCACGTTTCGCTTCCACTCGAGAACAGAAAGATTGTACGGGGGGAGAATGGTTTCAGTGATGTCTTCACGGCCTATGAACCGCATGTGTATGAACTGTGGTGACCTGAATCTCCGCGCCGCAGGCGCTAATCTTGAGTGCGGTAGCAGAGCGGAAACCCCAAGCCCTCCCTCTGGAGAAAATCATGCTCAACATAAACAACGTCCGCCATTTCTCCCCGCCCTCGCCCCAAAAGCTTGCCCTTCCACGCGGAAATTCCATAGGCTGCCACATCATGCGAAAACCTCTTCAAGCTACGATTTTGTTGGCGATCATCGTCCCGTCTACCGCGTCCCCGGGAGAAAAAATCCTCGACGTTGGGCCAACACCAACGCCGCCTCAGATCGACGGCCGACTGGACGATGCCTGCTGGGATACCGCCACGCTGTTTTCCGGGTTCGTTGACATCAATGGCGCCTGGCCGGCCGAGCAGACGACGGTGTATGTCACCTACGACGACACGAATTTCTACATCGGCTACCGGTGCAACGAGCAGGACATGGCACTGCTCCAGGCGTCCGCGACGAACGACGATGCGGTCGCCATTCTCACCGACGACGACGCGTTTGAGTTTTTTCTCGATATCAATGACGACCGCAGGGACTACCACCAGTTCGGCGTGAACAGCCTGGGCGCCCGCTTCGATGCCTCACAGTCGGACAGCTCCCTGGACGACGGCTGGGATGCGGAGTGGGAGGTCAAAACGTCAATGGCGGCGGACCATTGGCTCGCCGAAATCCGCATGCCCTTCGCATCGCTGGGAACCCATTCTCCAAAATCCGGTGACACCTGGGGTGCGAATTTCAACCGCGGACGCCGCGCCGGAAGCGAGGGGGAGTACTCGAGTTGGGCGGCGCTTGCCCACGGCTTTCATCGACCGGAGGCGTTCGGCACGATCCGGTTCGGGCAACCGGCCGCGCTGTCCTACTCCGTGCTATCGCTGGGGAATCCGAAGTCCCCCACCCTGCGGGTGTTGTTGCGAAACGGCACGGCGGACGAACTGGACGGGGAATTATCCTGGACCGTTTCCCCCTCCTGGGCCCCCACCATAACCAGGGACGTGGGGGCCACGATTAGGCCGGTCGCCGACCAGGAAATATCCATCTCCTATCCGCTGCCCCGGCGCGAGTTGAATGACACGCCACTCGGACCTGCCGACAACCTGGCAGCGACGCTGGGCGTGCGCATCGCATCAAGCGGGGAAATCGTCGACGAAAAGGCGGCCTCGATCGAGTGGGGAAAAGGCAGGGCCATGGACCTGGCGCTGGACCGGTATTACTACACGCCGGATGCGCAGGTGGCGGCAATCGCGCTGACGCGCACGAAGAAGGAAGGCGCGACGGGCTGGATTGAAATTCGGGAGTCGATGACCGGTCCACCGCTGCTCTCCCGGGCGGTTCCGCTCGATCAAAACGAAGGCACTGCGCGCATGCGAATCGGCGATCTCGATCCCGGTCGCTACATCGTCGCCGGACATCTCCTCGACGAGAAAGGCTCGACGCTTCATTCGATCTTTCGCGTCTTTATCAAGAGAGAAATCCCACCGGCGACCGATCCACCACGATCTAAAGCAACGACCATTCGCGACGACGGGATCCTGATCCGGAACGGAAAACCGTTCTGCCCCTTCATGGGGTTGTCCAACCAGGAGTCGCCTCTCGGACAGGACTGCTTCAACGTCCGCTACGGGCGCGGCGGCCTGGTGGCAAGGCCGCTGGACCGCCCCAAGCTGGGGCTGCCGTGGATCACCACGGAAGACGGCAAGTATTTCATCGTGATGCCGGAAGAGGAGCGGATGTACCGAAGCATCAAGGGCGCGGTGGAGAACCGCATCAACGATCCGTCCCTGCTCTGCTTCCTGACCAAGGTTGAAGCCTGGATTCCCATGTACCGGGGGGAAGACCGCAGACCAATCGACAACGTGGAGGAGCTGACCAAGATCCGGCGGTTCATCAAGCAGATCGACCCCGACAGGCTCACGTCCATTCAACTCGACCAGGCACACCAGGTCCCGAATTTCACCGGCACGGCAGACATCATCGAGATCGCCTACAAGAGCTCCTCGTTCGCCCTGCGGATGATTCCCAACATGATCCGGGACCTGCAGGATATCCGCGCCGTGCTTAAAGATGGGCAGCCGTTTTTCTTCTGGATGGGCAGTTCAATCCCCAAGCCCGAGTATCGGGTCGCGGAAGACATCCGCTGCGGAACCTACCTCGCGTTGATGCACGGCGCCGCGGGCATCGTGTTTCACATCGGGCACAATGGCATCCCGCTGGAGGACACCCGGCACTGGTCCGTCTACCCAGGCCTGTCCCGCGAAGTAGAGCAGGTCTTTTCCATATTGGCCACAGAGCAGACGAAGCCATTGCCGCGGATCTCTGTGAGCCCGGAATCGATCGAGCACCGGGTACGCCGCATGTCCGGGAAAACCTATGTCGTGGCGGTCAACACCTCGGATCACCTCGTGGAGGCGAGGATCTCTTCCGGCGAAGATGAGATCATTGCTGAACGAGTTTTCCTTCCGCTCGAGAACAGGAGTCTTGCATCGGACGGCAAGGTCTTCGAAGATGTGTTTACCGCCTATGAACCTCACGTTTACGAGCTCTGATCACACTTTGACAGCGCGCAGCAGGGGTGTGCAACCCGTGCTGCAATCAACAAATGGAGCCTCTGGTTGTAGGCCGAAATACCGGCGTCACGATCATTTGGATAAGCAATTGCCAGCACATCCATGGAGACAATTCATGATTCGACCTTCAACATTCCTGCCCGCGTTCATTCTTTTCGCGCTGATCACTACGGTCGCCCGCGCCGAGCCGGAACGACGGAACAACCACACATGGGACCTTCTGTTCATCGACAAGCAGAATGTCGAGGGCAAGCGAACGTTTGCCTTCAGCACGCCCACCACCCGCTGGATCTACATCGGAACACGGGCGAAATCATGGGGGGGGGCGTTCCGGGTTTCCGTCGATGATCAATCAGACATCCTGGTCTTCCAAGACGGGGAAAGCGACACCCGCGAGGCCATGCGGCACCTTCCCGCCGGCGACCACACCCTCACCCTCCACGCCGGAGGAACGGCCAAGCTCTATCACATGGTGGTTCGCTCCGTGCCCGAGATCCTGATGCATAATCTTACGGATAAACCGTTCGACTTGACCCATGAGATACACACGGAACTTCTGGAGCGGCACGTCATACCACCCATCAATACGTTCCTCGTGCCCAGGGCCCTCGTCATTGGGGACCATCCCCTCGTGCCGTTGTTTGAAAAATACCGGGACAGCGGCCGTCGATGGCTCGCGGGCTACGCCGCTTTTGGAACGCCCGCCGTCGGAGGAGACTCGTTTTCCGTCGATGAGGCACTTGAGTTCATCACGGGGCAGGAGGTCGTCAACAGTCCGCTGGTTCACGGAACAATCTGCGACGAGTTCACCGGCTACAACGACGTATCCTACAGCAATTACGCGGAGGCATATCGCCGGCTGAAAGCTTCGCCCGAATATCGGGACAAGCTGTTCTACATCTACGTGGGAAACCTGTACGGAAACGAACCCGGTCGCGATCTGGCCGCCAGTATCGTGGAGACCGGTGGCCTGCTGGCGTGGGAGCGGTACCTGACCACGAAATCCAGCGAATCCGCCGCCCGGGAGCATCTTGATGAGGTCCTCACAAAACAGGGACAGGCGTACCGCGACAACTGCCCGGGCTCGATCGAACATATGGCGGTATGCTTCGGCTTCTTCTCCAGGCCCGGCGGACACATGGCAAACATGTATCCAGGGGTGAACCACAAGGTGTACCTGGACATGCAGTTCCACGTTGTCGCCAATGATCCGGTCTTCAAGGATGTATACGGCCTGATGGGATATCACAGCGGCTACAGCGATGAGGAAACCCTGCGCTGGATGGCCCACCTGTTCCGGCATTACGGGATCGAGGGCCGCACCGACCGAGCGACCGACGATCCCTATGTTTCGCCGCACCTGGTGAACGGCGACTTCGTCGACGGACTCGCCGGATGGATGGTCGATGCCGCCGGGGAAAACAGCGTGCGGGCCGTGACACAGGAAGGCCTGGGGTTCCTCCAGGCGCGGGATGGCAAGCCACAGGGCGATACAGCCGTGGTTCTGACCCGAAGCAAGAACCAACCCAACCGGATTTCACAGGAACTGCAGGATCTCGAGCCGGGACGTCTCTATGCATTCCACATGATGGTCGGCGATTTCGGCGATTTGTCGAATGGACAAACAGCGGCCGTTCAAGTTCAGTTTGGAAAAGCGGTTCAATTGGGTGACAAGTCACACTCAAAAACGTTCCATAATCCCCCTCATCGAAAAGTCCCGCCCTATGATGGAGAGGAAACCAAGGCCTGGTGGACATACCACCGCCACCTGTTCCGGGCCCGGAGCGACACGGCGAAGGTGACCATCAGCGACTGGGCCGGCCTCGACAACCCAGGCGGCCCGGCGGGTCAGGAGATCGTCATGAACTACATCCAGGTTCATCCATACTTTGCCAGCGAGTAGGCCCGGGTGTCTCCGCCGTTTAGTCGCGATAAAATGACAGGAAGGTTTGATGATGGTTCCCCTCAATAGCCCGGGCAACAACTCTCAGGATCCTCGCCTCCGGCGCGCGCCTTCGCGGCGACCGGCCGCGCGCCTGAAAAGCCCCGTCCAAATCCTATGCATCGTGCTCGGCAGCTTCACCGTCGAGGCGCGGGACATGATTTTGCGGGCCGGGCCTGTGGAATCGGCACCGGTGATCGACGGTGTCCTGGATGATGCCTGCTGGCGCGAGTCGGCCATGGTCGGCGGCTACATCTCCATCGACGGGTCGTGGGCGCGACCACAAACGACCGGATTTGTCGCGTACGACGACGATTTCCTCTACCTGGCGTTTCACTGCGATGAACCGACGGCAGACCAGATGCGGATCTACTCGCCGGAGGAAAATCCGCCCCGCATATTCATGGGGGAAGATGATCACCTCGGCTTCATGCTCGACCCCGAGCCCAACCGGCCCGGTTATTACCACTTCGCCGTGAATTCCGTGGGCTCGTCATACCGGTCAGCAAACGGATTCGGAGAAGATCGCGCCGGGTCACTCGAATGGGAGGTCAAAACCGCGGTGGGTGAATCGCACTGGATCGCGGAATGCCGGGTCCGCATGAATTCGCTGGGAGCTGAGCCGCCAAAGCCGGACACGAAATGGGGCGTCAACCTGCTGCGTTCACGACGCGCACCATACGAAGAACACAGTAGCTGGGCCGGGGTGACGCACTTTCACCAGCCGCACACCTTCGGACTTCTGGCTTTTGACGGCCCGGCTGAGCTTTCTTGCGCGATGGAATCGATTGCCGACCGGAATTCCGGGTACGAACTCCGCCTGCGCCTGCGCAGCGCGACCGGGAAGCCGCTCGACATAGAGACGGCTTGGTCCGGGAGCGAAACAGACGGGAAGGGATCAACCACGAAACTTGCGCCACTTGAGGAGGCGTTCGTCTCGATTTCGTGCCAGCTGCCCGATTCTTCCCGCGACATACCAATCGGTCTAACGGCCGGCATGTCCGCGGGACTCTCCGTGACACGGACCGATACCAAGGAGCGCGTGGTCCACAAGAAGGCCCTGTTGCTCGAGGAGCCCCGCATGGGGTTGTCCATCGACCAGTACTACTACAAACCGGACGATACGCACATGCGCGTGTCGGTCACGAACCGCACAAGCCGAAAATCGACGATCGTCCTGGAAGTAGACGGCTCATCTCTCCCCGCCAGGAAGTTTGTCTCCGGCTTCCCGGTGGACTCTTTCGAACAGACCCTCCCGATCGGCGACTGGCCGGCAGGGCGCTACCGAGTCTCTGCTCATCTCATGGATAGTGACGCGAAGCGCCTGCAATCCATTCACCGCGTGGTCATCAAGCGCGAGATCGCTCCCGGCGGGATGCCGGCGGGCGGGGGAAAGGTAACCGTTCGGCCGGACGGTCGTCTTCTGCTCAACGGAACGCCCTTCTTTCCATTTTTCAGCAGCACTGCGGACCGGCGGATTCGCGAGAACCCGGACTGGTGGGGACCGGCGGCGGACAGCTTCAATGTCCGGTACGGCACATTTGCCCTGGTCGAGAACCCAATGGAGCGCCCGAAGGTCGGCCTTCCCTGGGTCACGCATGAAGACGGCGGATTCTTCATTCTCCTGCCGGAAGAGGAGCACATGCTCAACGGAATCCGAAGGGTCGTATCCAGCCGCAAAAACGACCCGTCCATCCTGAGTTGGTTGATCAAGTACGAGGCACAGTACAGGTTATGTCGGGGGGAAGAGCGAACGACGCTGAACAACGTGGAGGAATTCACGAAAATCAACCGGCTCGTGAAGAGCGTGGATACGAACCACCTGACGTCCATCCACACCAATCAGCCCCACCTTCTTCCCACATACAAGGCTCTGGCCGACATCATCGAGATCGCCCTGCGCAGCTCTTCCTATGCAATCCGCATGATCCCGAACATGGTGGAGGATCATCGCGCGGTCCGGCAGCTGATCGGGCCAGGCAAACCGTATATTTTCTGGCTGGGATCTTCGATTCCGCACGCGCGGTATCGGACCGCGGAAGAAATGCGATGCGCGGCATACCTGACCGTGATGAGTGGAGCCGCGGGCATCATTTTCCACATGGGGCATGATGGCGTGGCGAAGGAATCCACCCGGCATTGGTCGTTGTATCCGGGACTTTCGCGGGAGGTGGAGGCATTGTTTCAGATTCTTTGCGCTCCCCAAAATGAGCCCGTGCCTTCGATCCACGTGCGGCCGGATGCGATCCACACGCAGGTCTACAGACACGACGGGAAGGTCTACCTGGTTGCCGTGAACACGGCAGATCACCGGGTGGAGGCGAATGTAACATTGCCGGGGCCGGGAATCGCCACGCTTCCCTTTGAGGACCGGAGCATTGAATTGGAAGGCCGCTCCTTCACCGACGAGTTCACCGCCTACGAGCCGCACATGTACGAGCTTCAGCTTTAGGTTCAAGTTTGCGCGGCAGGCCGAATTCTACGCGCCAATCTCCTGCCGATCCATCGCTCTGATTCCTCCTAGACTTCGGAGCAAAAAACCCGGATAAAAAGGCATGAAAACGATCACTCTCGCCTTTTCCATCCTCCTCTCCCTCCACGCCCCCGCCAACCCGGACCCCCTGATTCTCCACTACTCCTTCGACGACGGAACGGCTACGGATGGAAGTGGATCCGGCCACGACGGAACGGTTCACAGCGGCGAATTTTCCGGGAGTCCTAAAGGTCAGGCGCTTCGCCTGGACGGGTCCGCCACGTTCGTCGACTGCCCCATGCGCGACAGTCTTTTTTCGCTGGAGCGGGAAGGTTCGCTGGAACTGTGGGTGAAACCCACGGCCCTGCAGGGCGGCCTGATCAATTTCAGCGGGGGGAGGGAGCAGAGTGACCAGCGGCTGGTGCTGGGATTCAACACCACCGGCGATCACCCGGGATTCAGCCTGACGATTTCCGACGGAACCGGAATGAAAAAACATTCCCGGGAGGAAGGGCTGAGTCTTCCGGCAAACGGCCAATGGAATCATGTCGTCCTGACGTACGGAGTAAACACCGTGGCCATGTATCTCGACGGCCGCCTGGTGAAAATGGTGCCCTCCCCGCGGGGCATGCCCTTGCTTGAAGAGCTTCCTCTCTGGATTGGCCGCTCCCAGGGCAAAGGGAAGGAGTTTTTTCAGGGGCGGATCGACGACGTACGCATCTACAACCGGGTTATCTCCAGCGAACAGGTGTTGGCGAATTTCAAAAGGGATGCGGAAGCCTTCGGTAAAAACACATCTTCGTTCAAGAACCCCGGTGTCACCACCAAGGTTTTGCCCGAGCCGGGCTGGATCGTCGCCGAGCTCGACATAGGTCTCCTGCGACCGACGCCGGCGGGCTCGAGGATCAACGCTCGATTAATGGATGAAAAAGGCAAGGACCTCGGCGTTGATTCCAGCAAGGAGCTGTTGCCTTCGGAACTCGTGGCTTTCATCAAGTTGGATGCATCCGATCTGCCACCCGGGAACTACAAACTTCAGGCTGGCATCAATGGGCCGGAGGGACAGGCGCTCAGCGAGACCCTGGAACACGCCGTCACCTGGCCCGGCCGGGACGAGGCGTTCGAAGGAGTCACCGTTCGAAACAATCTGGTCTGGGATCTTCTCGACATGAAACCCGGCCGGGTCCGGGGCGAAAAGAGCTTCGCTTTCCACAGTCCCAAGACCCGTTGGCTCTGGTTTGGGGCAACGGTAGAGGCCGGCAAGGGTGAGGTGCGTATTTCCGTGGATCCTCCGGGACGCCGGCCCGCGGAACTCCTGTTCGAGCCGGGCGGGAACACGACAAAGCAGACCGTGTGCTTCCTTCCCGCCGGAGACGCCCGGCTGATCGTTCAATCCAGGGGACCCAGCCAGATCGATCACTTGGTCGCCCGTTCCGTTCCCGAGCTGTTCCACCACAAACTCCTGGCGGGACCCAAGCCGGTCGGTGTATCCCCGGAAACCGCCGGGTTCATGAAGAAGTACGTCCTCCCCAACATCAACCACTGGGCAGGCCCCATCCATAATGAGCTGCTTCAACAGATCGCACCCAAAAATTACCGCGTGTTGGCGGGCATGCACGCCAAGGGAACACCGGATCTCGGCGAACCCTACTTTACGAGCATGGAAGAAGCGTATGAGTACATCACGAAACACAAGTCGATGCACGAGGAACGCTCTGACGGCATCATCTTTGACGAGATCACCAGCGCCTACGCCCAATGCTCCTATTACGCCGACGCCATCAACAAGATCAAGGCGGAGGAGCGCTTCAAAGACAAACGGGTCTATTGTTACGTCGGGACCCTGCACGGGAGTGATCACGGCCGAGAACTTGTGCAGGCCCTCATCGATGCCGGGGGAGCACTGGTCTGGGAACGGTACCTTGCAACCCGCTCATCCGAAACCACTGCTCGCGAATACCTCCGGCAGATCCTGGTGGAAGAGGCGGTCAAGTACCGAGAGAGATGTCCGGGCTCGATCGATCGGCTCATCACCCTGTTCACCTACTTCAGCATGGCCGGCGCACACCTGAACAATTCAACTCCTTCCGTGAACTACCTCACCTACTTTGATATGCAGTTTAACATCGTGGCCAATCATCCCGCGTTCTGGGGAGCTTATGGGCTCGGCGGATGGGGAAGTTCGTACGCCGACGAAGAGAACACACGCTGGTTCATGCACCTGATGCGCCATTACGGAATCGAAGGCCGAACCGAATCGGCGACCCGGGATCCCTACATTGCGGGCCATATCGACAATCCCGATTTTACTTACGGTACCGAGGGATGGTCCCTGCACCCCGCGGAGGCAGGAAGCATTTATCCGGCAGATCAGCGCGGCATGGGCAATCTCCAGGGACGGAAGAACCGAACCGAAGGCAGCGCGGTGCTGGTTACAAAGCGGAGCGCGGAAAGGCCAAATAAATTCTCGCAGGAAATCAGCAATCTCGAGCCGGGACGACTCTACAGCTTCCAGATGTTCACCGGCGACCGCGAAAGCCTGCGCCGCCTGGAAATGCACGGGGTGTCCATCCAGATTGAGAACGCCACTCTTCTTCGGGACAAATCGTACATGTACCCGGCCAGCAACCCGCCCTGGGGCAGGTATCCGCCGTACAACACGAACAAGAGTTGGGCCTGGATGAATTATCACTACCGGGTATTCAGGGCTGACGGCCCCACCGCAAGACTCGTCATCTCGGACTGGGGTTGCGACGCCGCGTGGCACGCCCGGGACGTCTTTGACGGTACAAATGCCCCAATCGGTCCGATCGGGCAGGAGATCATGTACAACTTCATCACCATCAAGCCCTATTTCGCCGGAGACCAGTGACGAGTGGAGGAAGGTTCAGGGTTCCGGGTTCAGGGTTTCTCCGAACTTGGGTTTCAGGGTTCGTATGGTTGCAATACATCCCGATAAGAAGTGCCTTGCTGCTGGCGCTGGCTGCCGGGCCGGCCCGGGGCGCAAATCCATCGTTCAGCGCCACCAAGACCGCCACGCAGCCCGTCCTGGACGGAAGCCTGAACGATGTCTGCTGGCAAGCCGCCGAACCCATCACCGGGTTCAAGCAGCGCGGCAGTGAAACACCGGCGGAGTTTTCTTCCGTCGGGTACGTCTGTTACGACGACGCGAATCTTTACTTCGGCGTCCGTTGCATGGAACCCGATCCGGGGAGCATCGTCGCTACCGCGCGGAAACACCGGATCCTCACGCACGAGGAAGACGTAAACGTCTTTGCTGACGACTCCGTGGAGATCATGATCAAGCCTTCGGGAGACACATCCCGCTATCTCCAATTCGCAGTGAGTGTTTCAGGAGCCACGTTCGATGCCCTCCGCACGCACGGCGGTGGCGGGATCGACGAGGGCTGGGACGGGGAGATGACTGCGGCCACAGCCATCGGTCAGAATCACTGGACCGTCGAGGCCCGCATCCCATTCCATACACTCGAGATCGGTCCGGAGGTGATCTCCCGCTGGGGCGTCAACATCTGCCGCAACAAGAAACAGCCTGCGGAACTCTCGGCGATTGCCCGGGAAGGGCAGTTCAACGAGACCCACAAATTCGCCGCTCTACACGGGCTGGATGTTGATTTCAGGCGTTTCTGCATCCAGCTGGACCGGCCGACCCTGGTTGGAGACGTCGAGGGCGGAAGAGTTTCGGCGACGGCAACAGTGTTGCTGAACAACAACACAGGCGTAGACCGGCATCTGAAAGTGGGCGACCGTGGGGACTTTATAGTCGGCAGCAATATACCTGCATCACAAGAGGTTGATCTCGCCGACGGCGGGCAGATTTCGTTGAATCTGGGTCCGGTATCGCTTGGTTCTCAGCCGCTGGACAATGCGTCTACGTATGAAGTCGTGGGAGGCGCGCGCGGCAACCAGCTCATCATATCGGA
>CAZTAB010000199.1:0-4219 GCA_964611475.1 uncultured Verrucomicrobiota bacterium
CTGCGGCATGATTGCATCGTGAAACGGTTGCATGTGTGACCCCGGGAGGAATCGAATAGAGCCCGAATTCCTCCTCAGTGGATCCAGGTAAAACGCCACCTTGATTCGTCTGTAGGAGCATTCCGCCTCATTCCTGGGGGATCCATCCGGGTGCCAACTCTTGCTGCCGCAGAAAAGGGTACCGTCGGATCCCAGGAGGACCGGATCGGGTCCTAGGAGCTGTACGATGGGGAGATAGATGCGGTCGTCATCGATCAATCGCATCAGTCCGGGCCGCAATCCGCAGATTCCCAAGACCTGCTTTCGTCAGGGCTCGACAAAAGGCGCCCCGCCGCGGTTCGCATCCATCACATCGTCATAGTCCCGGCTGATCTGCTCCATTTCCGCCGCCGGGAAAAATCCGCGGCACGTGATGAATCCGAAGGTGTGGAAATGTGTGAGCTCGACCGATGTGAGTTCGCCGGTGGCAGATTTTGTCTTCATGGGGGTACCCGGAAGCTTGGCTTTTTCGCCGTGTCATGAACCCATAGAACGCCTGCGGGCTTATCGTTGGCATAAGAAATGGCCCCATGCCACGTAAATGTTCCCATAAAAACCGGGAACTCCCTCCCATCGAACAAGCTCTTGTGGCGCGAACCGAATGGAGTTTGACGCGTTGTGCCTCATCCATTGGACACGAAAGCGTCTCGCCGATCCAGGAATGCAGGCGGTTTGTCCGTGGCGGAGAGGACCTTCATGATCAACCGGAGCGGGGGAATAAGGATGGAATGAGGATGGGGTATTTTCTGGTTCCCTCTATCCGGCATGCCCGTTATAGTCCCGTCCTTTTCGGCAATCCAATCCACGCAACTGTTAAGGAGCCCGCCATGACCTTGTCCCGTTACCAATCTGTCCGCCCCGTCCCCATTTTTTTCATCGCCCTTTTCCTCGTCTTTCCGGGCGTCTTGCCCCGGGCAGAGAACATTGCGAAGGATTTCGTTGTGGATGTAAACGGAACGAAGCTGTCGGCCACCGATGCCAAGGCGCGGGTGGATGCCCGGTTGGAGGCACTGGGAGACATTGTTCCGGCTGAACAGATCGACGCCTACCGCGTTCATGTGGAAAAAAAGGTGCATGAGGACTTTATTCGGGAAGTGCTTTTGCAGGCGAAAGTGAACAAGGCGGGTGTTGAAGTCACCGAAAAGGAAATAGAAGCGGTGATTCAGACGATGAGGGAAAACCTGCCCCCGTCCGTACAATTCGAGGACTTTCTTAAAATGCAGGGACTGGATGACCAGGACTACCGGAAAATCCTTTCCCTCGAGTTGGCCGCGCACAAGCTGCCGGACATCAGGAAAGTATCCGCGGAGGACGTGGCGGCTTATTACGAGGAAAAGAAGGAGCAGATGAACGTCCCTGAAACAGTCCGGGCGCGGCATATCCTGATTTCTTTTGGCGGCGACGATGATGACGCATCGAAGGCCGAAAAGAAGGCGAAGATAGAGGAGATCCGGAAGGGACTGCTGGACGGGGCGGACTTCGGCGAAACAGCCAAAAAGTACTCCGCCTGCCCCAGCTCGCAAAAGGGCGGCGACCTTGGCGCAGTCGGGCGCGGAAGCATGGTTCCGTCCTTCGACCGTGCCGCGGTCAGCCAGGAGGTGGGCGAGAGCGGTGAGAGCGTTGAATCCAAGTTTGGCTACCACCTCATCGAGGTCACGGAGAAAAACGAGGGGCAGGAAAGGTCCCTCGAAAATGTGCGCGACCAGATCGAGATGTTTCTCTGGAACCGGTCATTGAGTGAGTACGTGCAGTCTCTGCGGGCCGATGCCAAGATCCAGTACTCCGACCAGGCGGAAAATTCGGCTGGTCCGTAGGCCCGCGCGAGCGTCGGCGAACATCGCTATTCGATTCGTCGGCTTGGCTTCCCGATTGACTAGTGCTGGGCAACGATGTCCAGCGACCGGGCGCAGCGGATACCGGTGGTGGACTGTCCGGCCTCGTTCAATCCCTGGCTACGGTTTCTGTCGGACGCCCAGTGTCTGCTGTAGGTTTTTGAATTCGTCGCGGGGCTTAGGTAGGACCCTCCACGGATGACGTGGCCTTCACCGAGCTCGGGGCCGTCCGGATTTCGTAGCGGCGATGTCAGGTAATAATTTGACTGGTACCAGTCGGCGACCCATTCGGCGGCATTGCCGGCCATGTGCATGACACCGTAGGGACTCTTGTCCTCGGTTGTCCAGAGGCTCAGGTCGGTCAGTTCGGCACGCTTGGGAACGGTGGACTTCACCGGCCACGTCACTGATGGAAGGCGAACCTGGGGAGGCGGCGTGTCGCTCTTTCGTTTTTTATCTTTCGGAGTTTCCTGGCGGGTGATCTCCGCCGCCAGAGCGGTCCGGCTGCTGGGCGTATTGCTTCGTGTTTTCGACAGGGACGTGGCTCCCCATGGGAATTTCCGACCGTCTCCGCTGCGTGCCGCACGTTCCCACTCCGCTTCCGTGGGGAGCCTTTTGTTTTTCCACGTGGCATACGCGTATGCGTCGTACCAGTCCACTCCGACGACCGGCTGATCGGGTCCCTTGAGACCCGAACTGCTCCATCCCTCGGCGTCATGGTTCTTTAACGGCGGAGCATCCGGATGTTCCATGGACGAATCCCCCGTGTGTTTCACGTGGTCAACGAACTCCTTGTATTCGGCGTTGGTGACTTCGTACTTGTCCATCATGAAGGGAGCCACGTACACGAAATGATAGGGAAACGTGTCCTCTCCCGTCGACGTGCCCTGGCTGACGGCCATGGGAAACGCTTCGGCGCCATACCCTGCCGGGCCCATACCCGGGCCCCGGATCTGGCGGGTTGATGCGGCTTCCCTTGATGCCCCCTCGCTTCCCATGAGGAAATACCCGCCCGGGATGTAAATCATGGTCTCGTCCTCCGGGAATTCGGGTCCGGGTTCCGCGCCTTTCCCTGCCGCGTTGTAAGCGTCCATGATCAGGTTTTGTTTGCGCGGGATATAACTGAGGTCCATGTCCTTGAGGATGTCGGTGTCGCGGTTGTTGCGGCCCCTTCTTTCACCCCGCTCTGATTCGATCACCTTCGACAGCCAGAAATACTGGAATTTGTCCATCTCGGCGATCGCCTCGTCGAAATATCCATCCTCGAGAAGCTGCGGGAGGCGTTCGTTCATGAGGCGAGGCAGAGAGCGTGCCACGTCGCGTCGTTCTATGATCAGCCGGTCATAATACTGCTTGGCTTTCCGGTTTGCGTTGTAATTCCTCTGGTTGATGCCGGAATACTTTTTTTCCATCTCACCGAGGCTCCGGGTGTACATGTCAAAGGTTCGGACCGCGGCTTGAATCGGCGCCAGCCATGTGCCCTCGATCTTCTTAAGGCCCCGTTCGAGGTTGAGCTTTTCCTGATTGAAGGCGGCAAGGCGTTGTTTTGCCGTGGCGGCGTACACGTGGTCCGGGCAGGTTTTTAAAAATTCCTTGAACAGGTCGATAGCGCGGTCGTACTGCTCCGTGGAGAGGCTCTTCTTGGGATGGAGCTTGAAGCGTGCAAGCCCTTTCGCAAAGTATCCCGCAACATCGATGCGTTGCTTTGAGGCGATGTTTTCAGACTTCAGTTCGTGGTGCCGCGTGATGGTGCGCGTGCGCTCCTTCAGCACGAGGAGGTCCTTGGTCTCCGATTCCACACTCCCGATAATCACTTCTCCATTCTTCAGTTTTACCTCGACGAGGTCTTCCTTCGGCAGCAGGCGTTGTGCATTCGGGGACAGGTCCTCGCGGCTCAATTCCGCCACCAGGGGGAGGGGGGCGCCGGCCAGGCAGAAAAAGAGAAATAGCGACAACCGTCCCAGTCCGCATTTCTTGGCCGTTGTCATGGTTTGCAGTCTCCGTGGGGTGATGGGGTTCCTTGCATCTGAACCTACAAGTCTACTCCGGGTCGGCTCATGGTCAAGCCGACGGTGGCGCGTTGTGTGTGGGGGAGCGTCCGGGGCATCGCGAGACGCCCCAAATCTCCTCTGGCAGTTCCAACCCCTTCCTGTCCGGTGCGTCGAGGAGCATTGAAGAAGGTGTGCTCGCATTGGACCCGATTTTCCCGGTGGGTGGCGCATCGCCCCCTGCTGCGGTGCGCTAGGGGTGGTTTTCGTAGATCAGGCGGCCGTCCTGGGCCAGCCGGTACGTTCCGTGCGGGATGTCGATCGTCGGCCACCCGGTTTTTCCGTCGCGGTCGCCGGTTC
>CAZTAB010000200.1:0-3412 GCA_964611475.1 uncultured Verrucomicrobiota bacterium
GCGGCCGCGCGGAACCCTTGGGAATCGAACTGGTGGTTGCGGATCCTGCGCAGCACCAGTGGAGCGGTGATGAGTTCGGAGCCTACGTTCAGTCACCAGACCGACGGGGCATTCTGAGCAACCTGACGGAGTTTATCCGGATAGCCCACGAAGCAGGCGTCCTCGTCGCGGTTGGCGCGGATTTGCTTGCCATGGCGCTGGCCACGCCCCCGGGGGAAATGGGGGCGGACGTCGTTGTCGGCAATACGCAGCGCCTGGGAATGCCCATGGGCTACGGCGGGCCCCATGCGGCATTTTGTGCCGCCCGCGAATCGCACGTGCGCGAAATGCCCGGCCGGATTATCGGGGTGAGTGCAGATCCACGGGGTCGTCCCGGCTATCGAATGGCGCTCCAGACCCGTGAACAGCACATCCGGCGCGAAAAAGCCAAATCGAATATCTGTACTGCCCAGGCGCTTCCGGCGAACGTCGTTGCCTGCTACGCGGTATTCCACGGACCGGATGGCCTTCGGGCCATCGCGGGTCATATCCACCGGCTCGCCTCGGAAATGCGCCGGGGATTGGAGGGCCTCGGGATCCACGTCTTGCCGGGATCGTTTTTTGACACGGTGTTTATTCCGGGGGACTCGCTGGAACCGAGGGAGTACGAGACGATTCGCGCCCGTGCGGCGGCGGCCCTGATCAATCTGAATTTTGCCGCGGACGGGATCGGAATCTCCTTCGGGGAGCCGGCAACCCTTACGGACGTCCGGGGCATTCTGGAACTTTTCCAGGGCGAACACCGGCCGGGGGGGAAGAAAGATTCCACGCCCGCCGTGGCCATGGCTTCGGAATTGCGGCGGACATCGCCGTTCCTGCAGCAGGAGGTGTTTCGCCGGTATCGATCGGAAACGGAATTCATGCGGTATGTACGTCGCCTGGAGCAAAAAGACATCGGGTTGGACCAGTCGATGATTCCCTTGGGTTCCTGCACGATGAAGCTTAACGCGGCGACGGAGATGCGGCCTATCACATGGCCGGAGTTCGCGAACCTGCATCCCTTCACGCCTGTCGAACAGGCGGAGGGATACCGTGTCGTGGTGGAAGAACTTGAGCGGGCGCTTTGCGAAGTGACTGGTTTTCACGCCGTCTCCCTTCAGCCCAACAGCGGGGCCCAGGGGGAGTACGCGGGTCTCCTCACGATACGCGCCTTTCACCGCGACCGGGGCGAGGCCCGCCGGAACGTGGTGCTGATTCCAGCATCTGCCCATGGTACCAATCCGGCCAGCGCGGTCATGGCCGGGATGGAAGTCGTGGTCGTCGCGTGCGACACACAGGGCAACATCGACCTGGCGGATCTGACCGGGAAAGCGGCGTCTCATGGCGATCGGTTGGCCGCACTGATGATCACCTATCCGTCCACTCACGGCGTATTCGAGAGTTCCGTCTGCGACGTCTGCAGCGTGATTCATGAGCATGGCGGACTCGTCTACATGGACGGTGCCAACCTGAACGCCCAGGTCGGTTTAACCAGTCCGGCGCGGATCGGTGCCGATGTATGCCACCTGAACCTGCACAAGACCTTCAGCATACCGCATGGCGGTGGTGGCCCGGGCATGGGGCCGATTGCGGTCACCGAGGCCCTTGCGCCCTGTTTGCCCGGCCACCCGATCGTCGAAACCGGCTCGGCCAGGCCGCTTCCTGCGGTGTCCTCCGCGCCTTGGGGAAGCGCGCTGATTCTCCTGATCTCCCATGGATACATCCGGATGCTCGGCGCCGCGGGAATGACCCGGGCAACGTGCACGGCGATTCTCAATGCCAATTATATGAAAAGCCGCCTGGAATCCTTTTTCCCCGTTCTCTACGCAGGGGAGCATGGACGCGTGGCGCACGAAGTCATTTTTGACCTCCGGGTATTCAAAGCCTCCGCCGGAATTACCGAGACCGATGTTGCCAAACGCCTGATGGACTACGGCTTTCACGCCCCAACCGTTTCATGGCCTGTCCCGGGCACGATGATGATCGAGCCGACAGAGTCGGAATCAAAGCACGAGATCGATCGTTTTTGCGATGCCCTTGTTTCCATTCGAGGGGAAATCGACGCGATCCTGGACGGTTCCGCCGACCCCGCAGACAACGTGCTGAAGAATGCGCCCCACTGCCTCGAAGACATAGTGACCAACGACTGGTGCCATCCCTATGGCCGCGAACAGGCTGCGTTTCCCCTTCCCTATTTGCGGGCGGGGAAAGTATGGCCGGCCGTCGGCCGGATCGACGATACCGCCGGGGATCGCAACCTCGTGTGCACCTGCGCCCCTCTCGAGGCGTACGCTTCTGCGAGCGAATGATCTCTGTGGAATAATTCTATGACCGGTCCCGTTGCGCGAGGAGCTGGATTGCAAGGCGGTATTCCTCGGGGGTGTTGACTTGATTCAGCGCCTCGTGCGACGCCGGAACAATGCCGTGAACGGATGCATGCTGAAGCACGCTGCGCGGCGAATGGTTGCCACTTTTCACCGCGTGGACAAGTATTTCATACGCCTGTGGCTCGTAGATGGCGCAAAGCGGTTCGGGATGGCTGTTGTCGAGTCGGAGAAAACAGGTGGCCATCACCCCTGGATTTCGCGAAACGACCAGTTGGCTCACCGTATCGAAATCAAGGAATGGCATGTCGCAGGCAAGCACCAACCAGGCGGCCCCGGGCTGCTTTCGAAATGCCGAGAGGATTCCGCCGATCGGGCCAATATCTCCCCAGGAGTCAACAGTCGCCGGGTACCGGGACCTCTCCCCGTTTTTCACCTGGTCGGCCCGGGTGGAAATCCGGATATCGGTACAGTGCGGGCGAAGCAGCGAAAAAAGGAAATCCAAATGCGGTTGTCCGCCGTACCGGAGGAGCACTTTGTCCTGCCCCATGCGGCGGCTTTTTCCACCGGTAAGAATTAAACCGTTGAGCTGTGGAGGCCGTTTGCTCCTGTTTCCTCCTGCCTCTCCCGTCGCCGTGCTGAGGGAATCCGTCATAAAGCTCGCCTGCCCGTTTCCGCTTGCGGGTCGGCAGACTCCATTGAGGGTCCCCAGCAGGCTCCTTTTCGGTTCAAAAACATAAGCAATCTTTTACTTTACCACACTTGGGCCGCACGCTTTCTCTCAAGTCGCCCTGTGGATATGTTGTGGAAATCATGCGTCTTGGCCCACGAGGAATATAAAACATTGTCGAAACTCTTATAAATATTTGCTTCTTGAGAAGGCCTATCAAGGCGGCTTGGGCCATTTTTTGCGGTGCGGGTATCCACCCGCGTGCGTTCTCATCCAAGCCCTTGGGGCCTGTTAACAAGTTAAGGAAAAAACACCCTTTTTGGTCTCTTCCGGCAAATAGAGTTATGCTGGGATAAGGTGAAAAAGAGGGAACGATGTTTTATGCCTGCCGAAATCGGAT
>CAZTAB010000201.1:0-4161 GCA_964611475.1 uncultured Verrucomicrobiota bacterium
AACGTCCGACGACATCATTGACGAAATCCTGGCCGCCGTAGATGTCCCATGATCCCTCGCGAGCTCGCCAAAAAGATCCGCTATCTTGAGATCTACACCAGCAAGGCAGTGAACGACATCCTCGCCGGGGAATACGGGAGCGTGTTCAAGGGCCAGGGAATGGAGTTCGAAGAGGTCCGGGAGTACCAGCCTGGGGATGAAGTGCGCTCCATCGACTGGAATGTCACTGCCCGCATGGGACACCCCTACGTGAAACGATTTGTGGAGGAACGCGAATTGACCGTGATGTTCCTGGCCGACCTGTCGGCATCCGGGAACTTCGGGAGCACCGGCAGGGCAAAAAACGACGTTGCAGCAGAACTCTGTGCGCTACTCGCTTTTTCCGCCATCAAGAACAACGACAAGGTCGGGCTGGTCGCCTTCACGGACACCATTGAATTGACCATCCCTCCGGCCAAGGGCAGTTCTCACGTTCTTCGCGTGATTCGCGAAATCCTGGCCTATCGCCCAGCCCATGCGGGCACGGACATCGCGGGGGCACTCGATTACCTCGCAAACATCACGTCCAAGCGGTGCGTCGTGTTTCTCATCTCTGATTTCCAGGACGAAGGGTTTGAAAGGCCTCTCCGGGCGGTGGCAAAAAAGCATGACATGATCGCGATCTCCCTGTCGGATCCTCACGAACTCGAACTTCCGGACGCCGGCTTCATCACCCTGCAGGACGCGGAAACCGGGGAGTGGCAGGCCATCGACACCGGAAGTGCCGTGGTGCGCAATCGGTTCAGGCAACTCGGCGCCGCGCGCCGGGAGCTGCTTCGCTCCCAGCTCATTGCCGCCGGCACCGACCAGATCGACGTGTCGGTCGGCGCCGATGATTACATTCTAGACCTCGTTCGATTTTTCAGAACAAGGGAACGGCGCGGCGCGAAATGAAAAACCCGACGCAAGGAACGAGAATCTCAGAACAGGCACGCGGCCTGTCACCCGCGAAGCCCGGTCGAAGCCCAGCCCAGACATCACGAAAACCCTATCCGACGGCGCGCGCCCCGCACACCCCAGGCACGGTTCAGTGGCCTGTGCTTCTTCTGGCCCTGGGCCTTTCCTCCGTTGCCGCTTCCTGCGCCAAGCAGCCGGAACCGCCCGACCCCAATGCCATCATGCCCCAATCGTTTGAACAGGGAGGCGTGAGCCTCGACATGGCCCTCACCCGCCGGGATCTCACGACCGCACAACAAACGGCGCTGCGGCTCGACCTGACCGCGGACGAAGACCTTGCCCTGGCCTGGCCCAATCTGCCGGAGGAAATGGGGGGCTTCACGGTGGTGGACGAGCGGTTCGACCAGAATGCCCTGGTCGATGACGGACGAATTCGCCGGACGCGGCATGTCACGCTCGAGCCCTTTCTGCCTGGCGACTATGTGATCCCGACCCTGTCCTTTGCGTGGACAAACTCTGCGGGAAAACAACTCGAGCTCCTGACCGAACCCATCTCCGTGCGGGTCAGGTCGGTCCTTCCTCCCGAAACGACGAGGGAGGCCATGCACGAAATCGCACCGCCCGTATCCCTGCCTGTTCCGTTTTTCGATTCCCTTACGGCCAAGCTGATTTTGGGCATGACCGTGGTGACCCTTCTCGCCGCTCTCGCCGCATACCTGTTGCACCGCAATCGGACCGGGCCCGATTTGCCCCCTCCTTCCATCGTACCCCCGGATGAAATGGCACTAAACGAACTCGCGCAGCTGGAATCGAGGAATTTGCCCGGAAAAGGGCTGATCAAACCCTTCTACCAGAGCATATCGGACATCTTGCGCCGGTACATCGAAGGACAGTTCGGCATCGACGCGCCCGAACAGACAACGGAAGAGTTTCTCGCGTCACTCGCGTTTTCCTGCGAGTTCAAATCGGAGCACCAGCAGCTTCTCCGGGCCTTTCTGACCCATTGCGATCTCGTAAAGTTCGCCGAACACAAGCCAACAAGCGTGGATGTGTCGGAAACGACCGAGAGCTGCCGGCGATTCATTCTCCATACACGACACAACGCAGATCCGAAGACCCGACAACCGGAACCGAGGAAGGTGGAGGCGAGATGATCCAATTTGCCTCTCCCTGGGCATTTCTTTTGCTCCTGTCGATCCCCCTGCTCGTGTGGCGCCAGCAGCGGTCGGAACCCGGCGCCGTGAATTTTTCCTCGCTGCACAACGCAGCCCGGGCCGGCCGGTCCTGGCGGCAACGCCTCCTTTGGATGCCTTCCTTTCTTCGTATTGCCGCACTCATTCTGCTGGTCATCGCGCTGGCACGGCCACAGCGCGGACAGGAGATTGTGCGGAACGTCACCCAGGGGATCGCCATCGAAATGGTGGTGGACCGATCCGGAAGCATGGGCCAGACCATGCACTATGACGGTCAGAGCCTGACCCGGCTCGACGTGGTAAAAAAAGTCTTCCACGATTTTGTCATGGGAGACGGGGCAACCCTCGAGGGCCGGCCGAACGATCTCATTGGAATGATCTCCTTCGCCCGACACCCGGAGACCGCCTGCCCTCTGACCCTGGCGCACGACGCGTTTCCCCAGTTCATGAAAACCGTGAGGCTGGCAACCCGCCGGAGCGAGGACGGAACCGCAATCGGCGACGCCATAGCCCTCGCCGCAGCCCGATTACAAAAGGCCGAGGAGGCCTACCTTCAGCAGGCTGAAGCCTCCCGCGATGATTACGAAATCAAGAGCAAGGTCATCCTCCTCCTCACGGACGGGGAGAATACGGCGGGCAAAAGGAATCCCCTCGCCGCCGCTGATCTTGCGGCGACTTGGGGAATCAAGATCTACACCATTGGCGTCGGGGGGCTCGACTCCCTGTCTGCCGTGAATTCTTTTCTCGCCCGCATCCGCACAAGCCAGGGGGTCGGAGTGGATGAAAAAATGCTCAAGGCAATCGCAGAGAAAACTGGCGGCACATACCGCCTGGCGAAAGACGCCCAATCCCTTCGTGAAATCTACAGCGAAATCGACCGCCTGGAACGCACCGACGTCGAATCGGTCCGATACGTGGACCACAAGGAACTTTTCGGGCTGTTCGCGTTAATGGCGCTGGCGCTGGTGAGCACGGAAGGAATTCTTGGCGCAACCCTGTTGCGTCGCGCCCCCTGAATGAAATGCACCTGCAGAAAATAGAGATGCTTCACCTGCTCTGGCTGGTGCCCGTGCTGGCCGCGCTCCTCTGGTACGCGGCCCGTCGCAGGAGGACCGCGCTACGGCTCCTCCTTGGCTCCCGGTGGAAAGAGCAGACCCCCGAATTCCTGCGCGGTACGCGACGCGCCTGGAAAGCAGCGGCTTTTCTCCTCGCGCTGATCCTGCTGGTTGCCGCGCTCACCCGTCCCGCCTGGAATCCGGTCGAAACCATGGTGGACCGGCAGGGGCGTGACGTGGTCTTTCTTCTCGATGTTTCACGAAGTATGCTCGCCGAGGACCTGGCGCCAAACCGCCTGGAGCGCGCGAAGCTCGCGATCCGGGACTGCATAGAGTTTCTGGAAGGTGACCGCGTCGGTCTGATCGCCTTTGCCGGCAGTTCGGTTGTACAATGCCCCCTGACCGTGGATTACGGGTTTTTCCGCATGATGCTCGACGGCATGACCGTGGACAACGTGACCAGGGGAGGAACCATGATTGGCGATGCCCTCCGAAAGACTGTCGCCGAGGTCTTCGATGACCAGGAGCGGGCATTCAAGGATCTCGTACTCATCACCGACGGGGAAGATCATGAAAGTTTCCCCGTGGAAGCGGCCAAGTCGGTGGGGGAAAGGGGAATCCGGCTCATCGCGATCGGCCTCGGCGATGAAGAGAAAGGCCAACCGATCCCGATTACAGATGCGCAGGGGAACAAGTCCTTCCTGGCTCACGAAGGCCAAGTTGTCAAAACAAGGCTAGACGGGTCCCAGCTTCGCGAAATGGTCAAAACAACACCAGGAGGCAAGTACTTCAACGTGGCTACCGGGAGCATCGACCTAGGAACAGTCTATCAGCAGCTTATTGCCGGCGCACAGAAACGTTCCCTGCAGGAGCAGGAAATTCAGAAGTACGAAGAAAAGTTTCAAATCTTCCTGGCCGCTGCATTTGCCCTGCTCATCGCGGAAGGAATCACCCCGGACAAGGGCAGACAAAAGAAA
>CAZTAB010000202.1:0-6913 GCA_964611475.1 uncultured Verrucomicrobiota bacterium
CCCTTGGAAACCTTGAGGCGATCGTAGAAGCGGGGCGCAGTATTCGCCTCGTCCTGGAAAACCACGGACAGCAAGCCCGCATAACCGCCGCCCTCGCGGGCAATCGCGCTGTATTCCGCCTTATGCGAGAGTTCCGGATAATAGACCGCATCAACCTGGTCGTGGTCGGCAAGATACATTGCGAGCGAGCGACCAGATTCGTTGATCCGTGCCACCCGGTTTTCGTAATCCCGCGAGTTTTTCTCGAGGACGACGGCGTCCTCTCCCCAGAGGGTGTCGTCAAAATGCTTTTTCAGATAGGATGAAAAAGTCCCATGAAAGGGCGAGAGCCGGTTCAGGACGAGGGAGCCCGCCAATACATCGCTGGTGCCGGAGAAGTATTTTGTGAGGCTGGTCGTCACTACATCCGCGACGCGAAATGCATCAATGTTTACGTTCGTTGCAATGGTGTCATCGGCGATCAGGGGGGTTTCGTTCGCGACCGCAAGCTCATGCAGCGCATTCATGTCCGGGCAGCGCAACAACGGATTGCTGGCGAGTTCGCAAAAAATCCCATTCAGCGATTCTTCTCGAAACAGTTTTCCCAGGCGCTGAAAATCCTGCTTTCCAGCGTGTGGGAAAAAGTGGACGCCTTCGCCCCACTCCCGCTGGACCCGAAGCACATCTACGTAGGGGAAGTCGAACTGGGCGCACTTTTTCCCAGGGAACAGTTCGCACAGCATCCTGTGAAGGGTTGACACTGCGGCCATTCCGCTCGGGAAGAGATATACGTCATTCGGATCCTGCCCGGAACAGGCTGCGAGATGTTCCCGTATCGCGCCTTTTGCCTCTGTGCCCGCCCCGGCGTATGCTTGGCTTTCGCCTGAATCAGACAGAAATGCTGCCGCCTGGCGGCTGCTGACAACTTCCCCGGTATACCGCCAGTACAATACGGCCCTCTCCCGAGCCTTCTCCGGGAAGGTTACCACGAATACGTCGCGATTGCCGGAATCATGTACAGTGACGCCCGGGTAGCCGTGCCGGTCCAGATACTCCGCACAGCGGTTGGCTGCGCCGCTTCCGGGGAACACGAGGGCCTGCTGGCCCTCGCGTCCGAAGCGGGAAAGGCATTCCGATATGAGCAAACGGACTGTTTCATGAATGACAAAACGGGGATATCCGCACTTCAGCTTGTCCACGATATCTGGACGCCCCTCCTCATACCCGATCACGTGATCCCAAAGCGGAAGGGCCACGGAACAGGCGTGCGGAGAGTCAGGGATCGGGTGTCCCAAGTCTTCCGGCCGCCAAACCGGATCTGTCTGCAGGTCGCGCATGGGGTCATGCCAATCAGAATGACTTTGATGGGTTGACGTTGTCACGAACTGGCCCGACTATGCAACCATCTCCTCATCATGATGACGAACCGCCACCAGTTTGACCCGGTCATTGACCGTCGCCATACCGGAAGCATGAAGTGGGACCGGTACAAGTCCGGTGACGTTCTGCCTATGTGGGTTGCGGACATGGACTTCGCTTCGCCTCCGGAGGTCCTCGACGCCCTTCACGCCCGCGTGGACCATGGGGTCTTCGGATACACTGATCCATACCGGGATGTGACCGAGGCCGTCGTGGAGTACCTCGAGAGACGGCACGGCTTGGCGGTCGACCCGGAATGGATCGTCTGGACGCCCGGCATGGTGCCCGCCCTGAACATGGCTTGCCGGGCATTTGCGGAACCGGGCGAGGCGGTGCTTACCTCGACGCCGGTGTATCCGCCGTTTCTCAGCTGCGCACCGCAGCAGGACCGTCAGCTTCAAGCTGTGCCCCTGGTTGAGGAGGGTGACAACTGGACGTTCGATTTCGACCGAATGAGGGCCACCGTGACCGGGCGCACCCGGATGTTCATCCTTTGCAGCCCCCATAATCCGGTCTCCCGTGTTTGGCGGCGGGACGAACTCAATCAACTCGCCGCGTTTTGCGAGGAGCACAACCTTGTATTGTGCTCCGACGAGATCCATTGCGACCTGGTTCTGGACGAAGTCCCGCACGTGGCAACCGCCTCGCTGGGAGTGCCGGGCCGGGAGAATCTCATCACGATGATGTCGCCTAGCAAGACCTACAATATCGCAGGGTTGAACTGTGCCTACGCGATCATTCCCGGCGCTCGGTGCCGTGCGCGGTTCCGGAAAGCTGTCCGCGGTATTTTTACGGAAATCAACGTCTTTGGGTATGTCGGATGCAGTGCCGCCTATCGGTTCGGGGAGCCGTGGAGGGCGGATTTGATCCAATATCTTCGTGCGAACCGGGATTACCTGTTGGCGTACGTGCAGGAGCGAATTCCGGAAATCCGATGTGGATCCATTCAGGCGACCTATCTCGCCTGGTTCGATATTCGGGACTTGGGCCTTGATGATCCGATCTCCTATTTCATAAGACATGGCCTTGCGTTGTCCGATGGGCAGGATTTTGGCCAGAGTGGATTTGTTCGCTTGAATTTTGGGTGTCCTCTGGAGACACTGGGGGAAGGTCTCCGTCGGCTGGAGGCGGCTGTTGCCGCATTGCGGGCGAATGATCAATTGACATAATCGAATGGCATCACGCTCCATACCGTTGAAAGATCTTTGGGTTTGCAGAAAGTGCGCGATCATGACCCGTTCGCGTTTGCTGGTAAGAGGCAGCGACATTCTGGAAGCCGTCCTCTGGCTTTGCTGCATTCTCCCCGGTCTCGCCTACCGCACCTGGCGGCGGGTCACCACTGTCCGGATCTGCGGGCGGTGCGCTGGCACGGACCTTGTTCCCGCCAATACGCGAGAGGCGGAGAAGATCCGGCATCCCGACGGGTAACCGGTTTCCGCCGCCCCAGAAGTCCAGAAGACGACTTTTCCGGGGTGGGCGAGTAGCCCGGGCTGGCTTTGTCTTGATGATCTGTTTCCTCCGCTTTCCCGTGGTAAATCCGTTGACTTTCCGGTCTGGGAATGCAATAGGATGAACCGTGGCAATTGTGCCGGCGCGGGAGTAATTCAGTGGTAGAATGTCAGCTTCCCAAGCTGAACGTCGCCGGTTCGAGTCCGGTCTCCCGCTCCATTTCCCCTACAAAAACAATCGATATTTTCCAATATTTCTGGAAATTTCGGTCTCCTACCCGAGAGTGTAACCTAGGTGCAAAACGAATCATGGGGCACCTTTACGCACAAAACTATACAGGGAGGGGTTCCGGGGCATTATCGCTTCCCTGGCGGCCGTCTTTGAACGGGGAAACTTTCCCGTTCCGGTCGTCTCGGCGGAGCGCGGAACTGTGTACGCAGGCTGGCCCTCTTTGCATGCCCGCCGCTGTGCTGCCCCCCTCTCCTGGTCGGTTTTACGCAATGCGCCACCGGCATCCACTGCCGCGCAGGCATTCAGTCAACCACGAAAACTGCCCGGCAATTCATCTGAAAACAGATGGCGGCGGATTTTCACGATTGAGTTGCGGGGGCCATGACCGCACGACCTGATGTTCTGATTATTGGCGGCGGTGTGATCGGTTGCGCGGCGGCCTATTACCTTGCCCGGAACGGGGTTGCCGTAACCGTGATCGACAAGGGTGCCGTGGGACACGGCTGCTCCTATGGAAACGCCGGGTGGCTGGTGCCCGCACATGCCATGCCTCTTCCTGCTCCGGGAGCGGTGCGGAGCGCCGCGAAGTGGATAATGCGCCCGGACAGCCCGCTGTACATCAAGCCCCGATGCAGTCCGGCCATGGCCCTCTGGCTGCTTCGGTTCCTTCGCTCGTCAAACAAAGGTTCATTTGAACGCGGTATTCCTCCGCTGGTAGGGCTCGCGCAGCGGAGTCTGGAGCTAACGGAGGCGTTTGTTGCGGATCATGGGAACGATGGGCTGGACTTTCGAATGAACGGCCTCACCTATGTCTGCAAGTCCCGGGCGGGGTTGGATCACTCCCTCCATGAGTTGGACCTTGTGAGGAAACTTGGCTATGACGGGGAGGTGCTGGACGCGGAAGCGCTTGTTCACAGGGAGCCCATCATTCGTGGGCCGGTTGCAGGGGGTGTTTTCTACCCCGGTCAGGGCCAGATCGAGCCGCTTCCGTTTGTGAAATCCCTCGCGGCACAGGCGGCAGCCTTGGGTGCAACGTTTCTTCCCGGTACTGAAGTGTTCGAATTCGAAATTGACGGTCGCCGTATTCGTTCCGTTCACACGACGCAAGGGTCCATTGAAGCGGATGAAATCGTCCTCGCAGCGGGTGCATGGACCCGGGACATCTCGAAGAAAATCGGGGTGGAGGCACCAATCGAGGCGGGAAAGGGATATGCCCTGATTTATGATCAGCCCGAGCAAATGCCCACCGCGCCCCTACTTCTGGTGGAGGGGCGGGTCGCGATTACACCTCGGAACGGGTCGATCCGGTGCGCTGGCACCATGGAACTCGGAGGAATGAATGATTCAATCACCCCGCGCCGGGTTCGCGCCATTGCCCGGACGACTACGGAGTACATGGACCTTTGCACGGAAACGCGTTCTCCGGTCGAAGTCTGGCGAGGGATGCGCCCCTGTACCCCGGACGGGTTGCCCATGATCGGCCGATCCTCGCGATACCAGAACCTCATCCTTGCGGCGGGACATGCCATGCTGGGCCTGATGTCGTCGACGGGGACCGGTGAGATCATCGCATCGTTGCTTGCAGGGCAGCCCCCGCGGTTAGACCTCGGCGCTTTTCGACCGGACCGTTTTGGATGACCCGGAGGCTCAAGCGTGAATCCAGTGGACGACCGAATTCCAGTTCGTTCAATCAGGTCATTGCATGAATGATCGCTGGAAGTATATCCTGAAAATTGAATGAAAACTCTGGTGATAACCCAGCCTGGCAAAACTGCCGTCGAAAATCGCCCGGAACCGGAGTCCGGCCCCGGCGAAGTTTTGCTGCGGCTCCATACGGTCGGCTTTTGCGGGTCGGACCTCAATACCTTTAGGGGAGCCAATCCGCTGGTGTCATATCCCCTGGTCCCGGGGCACGAAATCGGGGCGTTGATCGAGGCAGTGGGGCCCGGCGTTGATCCGGCATGGCGTGTCGGTCAATGCGTTCTGGTTTCGCCGTATTCCCATTGCGGATCATGCAGTGCATGCGGGGCGGGACGCGAGAACTGCTGCCGCAACAACCAGACGCTGGGTGTGCAGCGGGACGGTGCCATGTCTGAATATTTTGTCGTTCCAGAGACGCGACTGTTTACCTCGGGGTCGTTGTCTCCGCCGGAATTGGCGCTGGTGGAGCCGTTGACCATCGGGTTCCATGCGGTTGACCGGGCGCGGGTTGGCCCGGGGGAGTCCGTCGCCGTGATTGGGTGCGGAGCAATCGGTCTTGGCGTTATATCGGCTGCAGCGAGCCGGGAGGCACGCGTGATAGCGATCGACGTAGACCCCGCCAAATTGGCGGTGGCGGAATCGTGCGGCGCAAATCATTTGATCGATACATCGAGCGAGCCTCTTCACGATTCTCTGCAGGCACTCACCCGGGGAGAGGGGCCCGACGTGGTTGTCGAAGCCGTGGGGACGCCGGGGACATTTGTCGCCGCGGTGGATGAGGTGTGTTATGCGGGGCGGGTCGTATATATCGGATACGCAAAGGCGCCGGTGGAGTACGAGACGAAGCATTTTCTGCTGAAAGAGTTGGACATCCTTGGTTCGCGCAATGCCACCGGTAAGGATTTTCGGGCTGTGATCCGGATGCTGGAGTCGGGATCATTTCCTTCCCGGAAGGTGATCACGGAAACCGTTCCGCTGGAATCGGCCGGCGGACGGTTGGCTGCGTGGGACAGGGACCCCGGGCGGGTAACCCGTATCCATGTTTGCTTTAGCTGACGGGTTCGCGCTTCTTTCCTTGCATCCGGATGTGACGAGCCGGGTCATTTTTAGCCAAGGCTTTCGTGTTCCTGTTCCGGTCCCCGCCCATCTTGACAACCCCTTGCGCCAAGCGTAGCTTGAGACCACCTGGGAATGAGCTATTTTTTATTCATCCTGATTGCGGCGATTCTCATTATCGCCGCGTGTATTCTCGCCATGGCAGTGGGCGTAATCCTGAGGAACAAATCGTTCAAGAGCTGTGCCTGCGCCAGCATTACGTATAAGGGCGAACGCATTGACTGTCCTGCTGCGTGCCCTGAGCCGGGAAACGCTGCTCCTGAATCCGAGCAGGAGACCCAGGCGTCGGTGAAAGCGTGCTGTCGGGTGCTGGAAGCGGCTGTTCCTTCCCGAAGCGAATCCCGGGAGGAGTAGGGGGTCTGCAGGCACGCCCAGCCGACATCCTGCGTGATTCTTCCGTATTACTCCGAGAGGAAAACTTCCTCTGCGTACCGTCTGAACCCGGACGACTCATGGACGGCCAGGGTCCCTCCATCGCCGCGCACGAGAAGGAGGGCCTCCATACTTTGCCGGCCCTCGATCCACTCGAGACCTGTTTCCGGGCCCATGACCATCAACGCCGTGGCTGCTCCGTCGGCGTTCATGCATGTCCGGGCAATCACGGTTGCGCTGGCCACGCCGTTTGTGGTCGGTTTCCCCGATCGGGAATCGATAATATGATTTCGGGTGACACCGCTGCTGTCCACGTATTGGTTTCGGTAGTCCCCGGACGCGGCGATGGACATGTTGGTTCCGGCAATGATGGCGGCGAAAGACTCCCCCGGCGCAAGTTCCGCCGCGGGGTACTCGAGGCCGATTCGCCAGGGGTTCCCGCCGGGATTCAACCCCAGCACCCGGGTTTCACCCCCGATTTCAACATAGACGTGCCGGAGCCCCTTCACGGTCAGGAGCCGAAATACGGCGTCGACGGCGTACCCCTTGGCGACGCCCGAAAGCTCGATTTCGGTTTCGCGGTGTTTCTTGCGAACGGTACCGGCGGGTTGGTCGCCGGAGAGGTTGCGGTAGCCGACCCTCTCCC
>CAZTAB010000203.1:0-15940 GCA_964611475.1 uncultured Verrucomicrobiota bacterium
ACGACGAGGACGGAGTCCCGCGCTCCTGGACATCATGGGATCCCAATGCCCATTCGAGAATCTACTTTCATCCGAAGTATGTGATGACCGTGGTTCCGCTAAAGGAGGATCCGCGCCGGAGGGATGGGGAATCGACGGTCCTCGCGTATCCCGGTGGGCCTTCTTCCGGGGACAAGGAATGATGGATGGCGACCTATCGGCGCAGGAACCGGCGTAGCGCTGCGGCATCAAGCACGCCGTGACCGTAGCGATCGTCGCGGCCCTTTTCCCCCGCGTCGGTCAACGCAGCCTCGAGCGCTGCAACCGCCGCCGCCGCTGTCACATCGGGATGCGCTCCGAGATACAAGGTTAGGGCCCGGGCAATGGTGGGGCTCGCAATGGATGTTCCGGCGTAGATACCCGGGGGGCCTTGGTATCCAACGGGAAACTCTCCTACTCCCGGAGCGGCAGCGAATAAAAAGGATCCGTAGTTCGACCGGGGCCAGAGTGATCCGTCAGCCTCCGTCGCGGCAATGGCAAGCACCCCCGGGTATGCAGCCGGGTACACCGGCCGATTGACCGGGTCGTTCCCTGCCGACGCGACGACGATGAGGCCATTGTCCTGCGCAAGCTGCACCATTTCCGCTACAAACTCGCTGTAGATTTCGCTGCCCCAACTCATGCTGACAACCCGTGCGTTCTGCTGGACCGCGTAGTCAATGCTACGGATCAAGCTGAAACTCGTCGCACGCCCCTGATCATCGAAGGAACGCACGGCCAATACCGGCACGGGCTCGGTTGCAACCCCCGCGGGGATTCCGTACGGCACAACGGCCCCCGCCGCGAGCAGGGCCATCTGCGTTCCGTGTCCGACCGGATCATTGATTGGGCGATCCGGATTCACTGCGTCATAAGCCCCGACGACGGCCTGCCCCAGCTCTTCCATCGATACGAGGCCGGAGTCGAGTATGGCCAGGGCGGCGAGGCCCACCCTCGGGCCTTCCTCCACAGGCCTCGCCGAGGACGGTTCCGCGGCGTCCACGACAGTTGGCTGGATGGGAATGGGCGCGTCGATTTCGTAGACATAGTTCGGCTCGGCCAAGGCAACCCAGGGATTACCCCGAAGTCGGGCAACGACCAACGGCACATCAGAATTGCGCGGGAGTCTCACCTGGTAGATGCCAAGGTCCGGGAGGCTGTCCACCGCGGTCGCACCGATCAAGGCGAGCATTTCCCGGAACTGGCTGGACGATGTTCCCGGTTTCAGTTCCATCAGGAGTTCATTCGTGGCATGCGGGGGTGAACCCGCGACGACGAAATCATTGCCGGTCGGGATGAAAGGTTGAACGTGATAATGCCGGCCGGGCCGGAACAGGTGAATTTCGTTGAGCTTGAGAATCGGCTCCAGCGGGCCCCGGATCTGTTTCCAGAACAGAATGTAATTGAAGTCATCGAAAAGCCTCGCGAGGCCCTTCTGAATCGGTTCGTTGGACAAGGTCCCGTCCACCATCGCATCGATGCCGGGCTCGACCTCAACCCACACGCCAGCCCGGACAAACTCGCGCAAAACCACTTCGAGTCGTTCCCTGTCTGCCCGTAAAAACATCCGGTCGCCATCCAGGCGGAGTTCCGCCGTGCGCGCCACCGGCACGACCCCAAGGAAAAAAATGCCGACGGTTGCTGAAATTGCAAAATTTTTGAGTGCCATCGTTTTGGGGGCGGTCTTAGGCACGGGCATTCGGTTTGTGGACAATGACTCACACATCCGGTGAAGCCGGTATGGGCTGTTCGTTGACGCTGTCCTGAGGAGTAGGTACCCTGTTGGTAATGTGCTGGAAACTGTCCATTTTGGCGGTCTGTCTTGTTGCGTGTTTCAACGTACCGTCCGTGCGTTCGGATGACAAAGACTCTGCCGCCAGAAGATCCACCACCACCCAGGAATTGCGAAAGCTGGAACTACGCCTCCTTGAAAATTACACGGGGAAGAAAAAGGACAAGCCGAAAAGCCGCTCAAAGGTCGAGATTCCCGAAGACAGCTCCGTCTTTTCCACCCTGGAATCGAGCAGGCGCAGACTGCCCGAGTACTATCAGCCGGATTTGTACGAAACACCTTCCTATGACGACATGGACAAAGAGAAAGAGCCTGAAAACTGGATCCTGCCCCCAGCCCCTGAGTTTGGAGAAGATGAGGAGTTCAGTCCCTTTGTACCCTACGGCAAGGAATTCATGGAAAAATTGGGGGAAGACACGGAAGCGGAAAGCGTGTTCGACAAACTCACGAAGGATGAGCAATCGAGCGAGTCTTCGCCGGGATCATCGTCCGCCTTGGATTCCATTTTGCAAAAGGAAACGGACTCGCGCTCAGATTTCTTGTCTTTGCTCCTCGACCGCGATACGCCCAGCGAGGAAGAGCTGTCTCACGAGGAGATGGTAGCGGAGGAGGAAATCGAAGAGGAACAGGACCCGGACATGGACGAGGAATTTGAATCCGAGTACGAGCCCGTCATCGGGAACTCCTTGTTTCTGAGCTTGGAGAACGGGGAAAACACAGAAGCCGGCATGAGCACGGGCGTTCTCGGTTCCGAGCCGCTCGAAGAGGCCTCGGCAAAAACCGCGGCACAAGAATCTTTTTTCGTCAGACTACCGGAGGAGGAGGAAGAGGAAGCTGAGGACTTTCAATTCGAATTTCGGGAACGCCTCGATGGTAATCGGGAGGGCTTTCGCATTGCCCTCTCGGAACGCCTCGAATCGGAAGAGGAGGAGGGTCCCGATGAGTCGGATCCGTTCTGGAGGACGCAGGAGGCCATTCGATTGATCATGGGTACCGCGGGCAGCATGCCAGCGTCGTCCGATGATCCGGGGAATTCCGCGGATAGAGCCTCAGAATATCCCTCCTCCGGACAGTCACCGTCATTCGCAAACACGTCCCGGATCCTGCAGCAGAACCGGGGAAGCCAGGCCCTCGACGAATCCATTGCCTCGTACGGTATCGGCATGGGATTTTCGACAGAAAAAGATGGGGCGGGTACCGGGTCCGCCTTCTCGGGAGACGCGTTCCAGGGAGCAGCCAGCGGCGCAGGCTTTCTGCCGGAATCATACCCTGGCTCAGCGGGTAATACCGGACTCTCGGGAGCAACAATCCCGGATGCAGGATCCGTGCTGAACTTGGGCGGAGGAAACGGCGGCTTTTCCTGGAGCCCTGCCGGCAGCTCCATCGGTTCGTCTTTCAATTCGTTCCAACCCTCCCGCTCTCCGATCGGCACAACTCCGTCCAGTTCCCCGGTGCCGGTCAACCGGAAGCGGCAGGGGCTCGATGCGCGAACGATAAAGCCCTTGCTCCAGTAGGACCGGTTTCATCAGGGCGAACGCAGGAAATCGACTGCATTCCGGAAAATTCTTAAGCCCAGACCTTCCTGCGGCAGTCTGCCCCGATGCCGGTCCAGATCCCAGGCGGGATGGTTCTCGGGAAACAGATACGCCTCGGGATGCGGCATGAGTCCAAATACGCGCCCTGAGGGATCGGACAAGCCCGCGATCGCGTTGAGGGATCCATTTGGATTACAGGGATAGCGGCCGGTTGGCTGGCCGTCTTCGGGATCCACATATCGGCAGGCGACACATCCGGCCTGTTCCAGCCGGTCCAGTAGTCTCCGGTCGGGCGTGAACACCTTGCCTTCACCATGGCGGATGGGCAATGGCATCATATCCAGACCTCGGGTGAAGACACAGGGCGAATTGGGTTCAAACTTCAGTTCTACCCAGTCGTTCCGGAAATGACCGGAGTCGTTCTGCATCAGCGCAAGGCGCTGCGTGAAATAGTCCCCGTCGAGCCCCGGAAGCAGGCCAATTTTGATCATGACCTGGAACCCATTGCAGACGCCGAGAATCAATCCCCCGGAATCGATGAAGCGGAACAGCTCGTCCCGCAGCGCGTTCCGCACCCGTAATCCCATCACCAGGCCGGAGCCCATGTGGTCGCCGTAGGAAAACCCTCCGATAAACATAAGCGCCTGATGCGCCCGCAGAAGGGACGGCGAGGAAAGGAGATCATGCAGGTGGACGCGGTGCGCAAAAGCGCCCGCCCGCTCCCAGGCCACCTGCGACTCTGCCTCGCAGTTCAAGCCGTTGCCGGTAATGATCAGCACACGGGGATCAAAGGCCATGGAGGGGCTCCTTGAATGCTTTCCGGAGCGCCCGAAGCGGCGAATTGACAAGTACGCGGCCCCGCGCGCCCCGAATACGCAGCCGCGGTTCCGATACCACGGTACCGATGCGCGCCGAGACGCAACCTTCCAGGCAGTGCTGCAGTTCGGGTTCCCGCGACGGGTTGCAAGTGACGAGAAAACGACTGTGCGATTCCGAAAAGAGCCGCGCATCGTCACGTAGGGAACCGGCGGTGGGCAGGCTGCCCAGTTCGACTTCTGCGCCCAGGTCACCGGCTAGGGCACAGAAGGCAAGACCAACGCCCACCCCCCCGATGACGGGCGTATGCGAGGAACTCAGGAGCCCTGAACCGGTAGCGGCATTCATCGCGCGGTAGCTGGCCAGCGCGGGTCCGGGTTCCACCACTGGAACGCTGCCACCGACCGCCCCGGGCGTTTCCTGCCGAGCCGCGAGAACACGGTTAAACTCGGAGGCTCCCAGTTCATCCCTTGTAACCCCGACCATGTAAATGACGTCTCCTTCCTCCTTGAATGAAAGCGTCACCGCGCGCGATACATCATCGATCACGCCGATGGCGGAGAAAAGGACCGTGGGCGGAATCGAAATCCTGCGGCCACCCCGCACGGAGTCATTCTTCATGCTGTCCTTTCCGGAAATACACGGCACGTTGTAAGCGGTCGTAACGTCGTAGAGCGCTTCCAGCGCCCGCACAAGCTGCGCCATTTTGTAGCATCCATCCGGGTTGCTCTCCGACTGGACGGGGTCCGGCCAGCAAAAGTTATCCAACCCGGCAATCCGGTCGCATCGGCCACCAACACTCACGATGCGACGGACCGCTTCGTCGATGACGCCTGCCATCATGTGGTAGGTGTCCAAGTCCGAGAAGAAAGGATTAATACCCTCCGAAACGACCACCCCCTGCCGCGAGTCGAGTTCCGCGAGAAGGACGGATGCGTCCCCGGGAATGTCCCGGTGCACACCGACAAAGGGCTTCAGCACGCTCAGGCCCTTTACCTCGCTGTCGTACATCCGGGACTTGTACTCCTTGGAGCAGACGTTCAGCGAACTCAAGACCTCTCTCAAAAGCCTGTTTCGCGCACCGGCCCGGGGGACCGTGGGCGGCGGGATCGACGGCGTCACCCACTTGGCGTCCAGTTCCATGCGGGGACACCCATCGTGCAAAAACGCCATGTCCAACCGACCGACCATTCTCTCCCCGTATCGAAGCACCAGCTCGGGTTCGCTTCGAAACGATCCGATCGTGGTGGCCTCGACCCCTCGACGCCGGGCCAGGGCAAGCAACTCGTCGACCCGATCCGGCGGAACCGCCAGCGACATCCGCTCCTGCGCTTCGGACAGGAAAATTTCCCATGGCTGCAATCCTTTGTACTTCAGCGGTGCAAGGGCGAGATCAAGCTCGGCCCCGCCGGGAATCCGCGCCATCTCGCCGACCGAACTGCTGAGACCACCCGCCCCGTTGTCGGTCAACGTGCGATACAATCCCGCGTCGCGCGCCTCGAGGAGGAATTCATACATCATTCTTTGAGTGATCGGATCCCCGATCTGGACTGCCTGTGCCGGTGATTCCGTCCGCAACTCCTCGGATGAGAACGTTGCGCCGTGAATTCCGTCCTTGCCGACCCTTCCACCCACCATCACCACTGCGTCGCCGGGCAGGATTTCTTTGAGTTCCGTCGGCGTCCCGCTGATGGAAACGGGAATCCGGCCCACGGTCCCGCAGAAAACAAGCGGCTTGCCAATGAAGCGCTCGTCGAATCGTTCAAAGCCTCGGGCCCAGGGAATCCCGCTTTGATTTCCGCCGTCAATGACGCCCAGGTGGACACCGTCCCGGATTCTTCGCGGATGAAACAGCCCCGCCGGAAGGTTGCCTGCATAGAATGGGGAGCCGAGGCAGTATCCCCACGTGTTGTACAGGAGTTCCGCCCCAACCCCGGTTCCCATGGGGTCTCGATTACAGCCAACAATTCCCGTGATGGCCCCACCATAGGGATCCAGGGCGGACGGGCTGTTGTGAGTTTCCACCTTGAACACCAGATTGTACCTTTCGGAAAATCGAATGACGCCGGCATTGTCGGTAAAAACCGAAACAAGCCAGTCGATTTTTTCTCCAATCGCAAACGTGGCACCCCGGATATAGGTGTTGAACAGGGAATCAATCGTCTTTCGATTGCCCTCTTCGTCTGCATACTGGACGAGACCCGCAAAGATCTTGTGCTTGCAGTGTTCCGACCAGGTTTGGGCAATGCACTCGATTTCCACATCGGTCGGCTCGACGGGAAGCCCCGCCCGCTCCCGGCGGCCCACGGTTGCCGGATCCGCGTAATGGTCACGAATTGCATGCATCTCCTGCAGGCTCAACGAGAGGATGCCGTCCCGGCTGATTTTCATCAGCGTGTCATCCGACCCGCTCAGGTCGTAGGTTGTTACTTCAACCGGCGAAACATCAGCCGCACGAGGGACCGAACGATCGACCGGGTGTTGCCGCCACGATGCCGGATCGAAAACCTCGATCGTATGGATCAGCGGGTTGGCCAGCGCATCCCGGGCCAGCGCAGTGACCTGCTCACTCGTCAGGTTTTCGCCGCGCAAAAAATACTGGATCGACGTGAAGACCTCCTCGTGATCCTCAAGGGAGCGATCGATAAAATCCTCGACAACCACGCGGGCGGTCCGGCCCACGTTATCGGTGACGCCATGTTTGAATCCGACCTCCACCAGCCAGTCAAAACGTGCCGGCGTCCTGTGGCGGCCCGCAGAGGAGACGGCAATGACCGGATCGGTGAACGCCTTTCGGATTTCGGAAAACTGTTTCCTGCTGAGCTCGACATCCAGTTTGTAGACGTCGCGAGTTTCGCAGGAGCGCACGGGCAGGCGAAGAAACCCCCTGGCAGTCGAGACGACGCCCTGTCCCCGTGCGTCCCGTATGCCTCGTTTCAGCGCAATTTCGATTCGGTGAGCCATCGCGGTCAGTGGCGGAAGTGACGCATTCCGGTAAACAGAAGCGCGATTCCATGGTCGTCAGCGGCCGCGATGACCTCATCATCCCGCAACGATCCCCCGGGCTCCACGATGAAACGTATCTCGGCTTCTGCCGCGTTGTGAATGTTGTCGGGAAAGGGAAAGAAAGCGTCCGAAATAAGGACACACTCCGCGAAAGTCTTCGCTTCCGGCAATCCCAGCGCTTCCATGTTTTCGCGGGCCTTGGTCAATGCGAGTTTTCGGACCGCGTCCACCCGGTTTGGCTGACCCGCGCCCATTCCAATCACATGATACCCTCCCGGGGTGTACTCCCGTACCAGTACGATGGCGTTGGATTTGATGTGTTTGCAGGCCTTGATTCCGAAATCCGCCAGCGCCGTCTTTGACCCGGGAAATGCCGTCTTGGTGGGGCTGGTTCGCCCGGAAACCAGCTCCACGTCCCGGTCCTGCACCAGGAGACCGCCGTTCACCTGCCGCACCGCCATTCCCGGACCCGCGGTGACATAAGGCACGTGCGTTTTCAATAGTCGGATCTGCTTGCTTTTTTTCTCCAGGAAATCAAACGCATCCGGAGCATAGTCGGGGGCGATCAGAACCTCCACGAAACGGCCTTTTAACTTCTCCGCGGTTTCCAGATCCACCTTCTCGGTCACGGCAATTACGCTGCCGAACGAGGAAACGGGGTCTCCGGCCCAGGCCGCCTCAAATGCACCCGCAAGCGTGGCGCCCGTCGCGTATCCACAAGGATTCGTGTGTTTGATAATCGCGACGCCGGGCGCTCCGCTCAGTTCCTTCACCGCCTCAAGCGCGGCGTCGCCATCCATGTAGTTGTTGTAGGACATCGGCTTGCCGTGCAGCACTTCACAATGCGCGATGCATGGTTCGCCCCCGCAGGAGGAGCCACGATACAATGTTCCGCCCTGGTGGGGATTCTCCCCGTAACGGAGGGCCTCACCGGCAGCGAAGGAAAGGACGAGTGGCGGGGGGGCAACACCCTCGCCGTCAACGCCAGCGAGGTAGGCCGCAATCGCCGCGTTGTAGTCCGCCATACGGGCGAAGGCCTTCCGGGCGAGGGTTCGCCGCGTCTCCTCTGTTGTGTCCCCGTTGTGGACATCCATTTCCGCCAGCACCATTTCGTAGTCGGCCGGATCCGTGACGACTGTCACGGACTTCATGTTCTTCGCCGCGGCACGTAGCATGGTCGGACCACCGATGTCTATATTCTCCACGGCGTCATCAAATGTAACATCCTCCGCAGCAATGGTTTCTTCGAATGGGTAAAGGTTGACGCAAACGAGGTCGATTGCTTCCAGCCCATGCTCCTGCATGGTCGCCACGTGCTGTGGGTTGTCCCGCAGGTGCAACAGGCCCGCGTGTACCTTCGGGTGCAGTGTCTTGACGCGACCGTCTAGCATCTCCGGGAAACCGGTAAATTCCGAGATGTCGGCCACGGGGATCCCCGCCTCCCGCAATATCCGTGCGGTTCCGCCAGTCGACAAGATCGTGACGCCCCGGTCCACAAGGCCCCGGGCAAAAGGTTCCAATCCTGACTTGTCGGATACGCTGAGAAGCGCTTGCTGAATTCCAGGCATCCCTGCATCCACCGTGGATACGCCCTCCTGTTTGGATGAAGAAACCATTTAGTGTGTAAACGTCACAAGCGTCAATCAATACCTCTCACCCCGGCAGAGGCTTCTACGCGAACCGCACGCCCGGACCGTTCTTCACAACGGTTCCAATGGCCGATGGTCGCTCCCCGGATGCCTTGAGAATCCGAAGTGCTTCCCTCGCACAATCAGAACCCACGATGACAACCATCCCGATCCCCATGTTGAGCACGCGGAACATTTCCTCGAAGTCTACTTTGCCCGCCTCGGCGATGAAACGGAATGCGGGCGGAGGTTTCCACGATTTCGGGTCGATTTCCGCGCCGAGATGTTTTGGGAGCGCACGGGGCACGTTGTCCACGAGGCCTCCGCCGGTAATGTGGGCCATGCCGCGGATCTTCACCCGCTTATTGAGGGCCATGACCGGATGCAGATAGCTCTTGTGGACGTCTAGCAGAACACGCGCCACCGAACGCCGTGTGCCCGGGAAAAGATCGTCCATGCACAATCCCGCCCGGTCGAACAAAACCTTGCGCACAAGGCTATATCCGTTGGTGTGAAAACCGCGCGCCTTCAGGCCGATCAGGCAATCGCCGACCCGCACCCGTTTCGAAGTGATCAGGTCCGCACGGGGCACCTGCCCGACAATCGTTCCGACCAGGTCGTACTCCCCATCCGGGTAGAGTCCCGGCATTTCGGCCGTCTCGCCTCCAATCAGGGCGCAACCATTCTCCCGGCAGGCCTTGCTGAGCCCGTGTACTACATCGCGAAAAATTCCGGGATCCAGCTTCGAGGTGCCCAGATAATCGAGGAAAAACAGTGGCCGCGCACCCTGCGTGAGCACATCGTTCACGCAGTGGTTTACCAGATCCTGCCCAATGGTGGTATGCACACCGGCCATCGCGGCGACTTTCAGTTTCGTGCCCACTCCGTCAATGCTGCTGACGAGCACATGATGGCGCCCGGGAGACCGGTGGAGACCGCCAAAAGACCCCAACTCGCTGATGACATCGGCCGTGGCAGTGCTGCGGATTGTTTTTTTTGCCGCTCGGAGTGCCCGGTCCATCGCGTCAATATCGACGCCCGCCTCAGTGTATGCGGCCGTTGCTTTCGGCTTTTTCTCCTTCTTCACAACCCGACATTCTTGAAGGCACGGTCAACGTGCCTGAAGTGCGCCCCCAGATCGAACACCTTTTCCAGCTCGGTCCTGCAAACAACCTTTTGCACGCCTGTGTCGTCGGCAAGAAGATCGATGAGCGGCCGGTTCGTTTTCCAGCAGTCCATGGCGCTGTCCTGAACCAGCTTGTAGGCATCTTCCCGGGCCATGCCCTTCTGCACGAGAAGGAGGAGAGCCTGCTGCGAATGTATCAGGCCGTGCGTCAGGTCAATGTTTGCCTGCATCCGCTCCGGATAGACCTTCAAGTTCCCGACCAGGCCAGCCAGCTTGTCGAGCATGTAGTCGAGCGTCACCGTGGCGTCGGGAATGACAACCCGCTCTGCGCTGGAATGGGAAATGTCCCGCTCATGCCACAAGGCAACGTTTTCCATCGCAGTCACCGCATAACCGCGCAGCAGCCGCGCCATTCCGGAAAGCCGTTCCCCAATGATCGGATTTCGCTTGTGGGGCATGGCCGAAGATCCCTTCTGGCCCGAGCCGAAAAACTCCTCCACCTCCAGAACTTCGGTCCGCTGCAGGTGCCGGAACTCCACGGCCCACCTCTCGACTGATGCGCCGATGAGAGCGAGCGTGCTCATATATTCCGCGTGACGGTCCCGCTGGAGAATCTGCGTCGAGAGCGACGCGGGTCTCAGCTTCAGCTTTCTACAGACATAGGTTTCAATCCGCGGATCGAGATGCGCGTGCGTGCCAACCGCGCCGGAAAGCTGCCCCACCCGGATGTTTTCACGGGCGGCTTCCAGCCGGTTCAATCCGCGGCCAAATTCGTCGTACATCAGCGCCATTTTCAGCCCGAATGTGATCGGTTCGGCGTGCACACCGTGCGCCCGGCCGATCATCGGCGTGCGTTTATACTTCCGGGCCTTCGCGGCCACTGCCCGGCGAACCCTCTTGAGATCCCGGATCAGGATGTCGGCCGCCTGCACCATCTGCACCGCAAGGGCGGTGTCGATAACATCCGAACTGGTCAAACCTTTGTGAATGTATCTCGACGACGGCCCCACTTGTTCGGCCACCGCGGTTAGGAATGCGATGACGTCGTGATTGACCTCCTCCTCGATTTCCAGAATCCGCCGTACGTCAAAGCGGGCGCGTTTCCGGATCCGGCTCAAGTCCGCGTCGGGCACTTCGCCATACCGGTTCATCGCCTCACACGCGAGGATTTCGATCTGCAACCAGATGGAGAACTTGTTCTCGTCGGTCCAGATATCCCCCATTTCGGGTCTTGTGTAGCGGGGAATCATCGTTTCACCGTCATCGTGGGGAATCTTAGTCGCTGCGGGCACGCATCACAAGCCGAACCCGCACCCGCCCGACGCCGGTAAATCAAGATTGCGTATTGGTGCGCGACAATGCTATGGGCGGTGTGACCGCATGAAACCGGGCCTGTCGACACTTGGAACCGTCTTTGCATTGCTACTCCCGGCTTCCGTGACCGGGGCCACCGAGGCCAAATTCCCCGATGCGGGAAAACTGCTGTCGCGGGTATCGGCAAAATACCGCGCTGCATCCGCCTATGAATCCAGTGGCACGGCTACGGTTCATGTCCTGCGGCCGGAGGAGGGGACCGAGAACGAATCGGGAATCCGCTTCGGAATCCTCCTGGCCCGGCCCTGCTACTACCGGATTGCCTGGACGCAGGAAACCGCCACCGGATCGGCTGCGGTCGGCGCAATCTGGAACCGTGGAGATGGCCCGTATTTATACGACTCCTCCCGGCAGGGATACACAAGACTCGCATCCGACAACCTGGCGTTTTCTGCCTCCGCAGGAGCATCGATGGGGGTGAGCCAAGCGTTGCCGGACCTTTTTTTCGGTGCCGAGAACGGGAAACTGGACCGGCTGCGGGACGTGCTGATGGAAGGTGAAGACACACAAGATGGGATCCCCTGCTACGCCGTGTCGGGTCGGCTCCAGAGCAGCGTTGCCTACCATCTTTGGATCGTCACCAACGGCCTGGATCTCGTCCGGATCGATTTCTCTCTGGGGGGAAAAGGCGCGAACCATGTGGTCCCGGAAACGACGCCGGAACAAAAACGGGAAACTCTCCGCGCCATGGGCATGGAAATCACGGCGGAGAACCTCGCGTACGTCGACCAGGCGCGGGCGAAGGTCCGGGAGATGATTCGCAATGTCAGGGGAACCTCCCGGCACCATTATCGGAACATTCGAACGGCATTCGCCACCGTGCCTGCCGACTTCGAGTACGACATGCCAGAAGGCACGGGCGAGTTGCCCGGGCCCGATCCGGCATCTTCTGCCGGGAACGACAAGGAAGAGTTGGCGTATTGAGTTCCCTTGCGCAGCATATCGGGAAAGAAAACCGCCTTGATGAACACGCCCGCGCATTGCGGGAGCACATGGACCATCTGCACGCAGGGACGCATGGCGCCTTCCACGTGACATGCTCAGACGAGTCCGAGCGGGAGTGTATCGACGCATTCCAGCAGGGGATTGTTAATGCCCTGCTTCCACCCCCTGAAGTTCAGGCGGAAAAAATCCCGGCCGCGTAAACCACTTCCGGTCAATTCTTCAGGACTGGCGAACCGCTCGCCCGGACGATCATGGCATCCACCGAATCGATGACACCGTTGATTTCCTTTCCGGCACTCATGAACAGCGAGCTTTCGGGCAAAAGGTAGATCTCGGTCGCCAGGCCGATCACCACGCCGTACAAGGCCCCCCGTAGCAACCAGGACTCTACGGATGTTATGGAGTAGACAATCGCGTACGGCGGAAACAGCAGGCAGAGCGCACCCGAGCCCATGCGATCCTGGAACGCCACCAAGACCACGAACAAATAGGTCGCCACGAAAAATATGTTCCGGGCCAGCGAGTATTCCCCCATGTAGTTCTGAAGCATGTCCGCCTTGTACTGGAACCCGGTCAGTAGGCCAGCCACGACCAGCATGACCAGCCCGGCCAGCCACTTGGGCGTGTGATGCACCCGTGGCGCGTCGTGCGGCTCGATGACCGGTGTCGGATGAACAACCGGGCACGACCCCGTGCGGTTGTCGTCGTCCGGGTGCCAGTCGGAAAGTATTCGAGGCGGTGTGCTTCGGCGCAGGGAAAGTTTGCTCCCTTCTTCCGGGCCCGGTTTTTTGGCCATCTTTGCACCACAGGTGCGGCACGGGAACCCCCCGGCGGGCACGGATTCGGAGATCTTGTACTCACAATCGCACTGGGGGCATCGAAGGGTCATGTCAGGCATGGTTCGTTCCTGATAATATGAAACTCGTGGTTCTTCACAGGGCCGCGGGTGCCGTTGTGGCCTCCTCCTCCTCCTTGTTCTTGAGTACTTTGAGATCCATGAATCGCAGGTTCGAGCGGCCTCCATCGGCGCCAAACCGCTGAACGTTGATATCCTTGACAAGCCAGATCCCGCTGACCTTCTTGAAGCTGTCAACACGCAGTCGTCGGGTGCGGTCCCCGTCCGCGTTGTATCCTTCGGCCTGAATCAGCATGGGAATCTTCGGGTCCACCCACAGCCGGAAAACCGAAACGTCAGAGGTGCCGTCGCCTGGCGCAGGCATTTCGATGATATAGCAGAATCGATTTCGGATTGTCTCCGCCCCGATGGTCTCTCCTCCCGGCCACCAGAGGTACGAGAGACTGAGATCCACCCACGTGAGGTCGGTGGATTTGATCCGGCTGAAAAGGTCCGGCACGTCGCCTTCCTTCAACGGATCGCCGGCGCGATATCGATAGTTCGGAGGCTGGTCAGGATCGCGATTTACGATGAGTTGTTCAACGGAGCCTCCAAATGCGTCCGCCACCGTGTACACGGCCGAGGGAAGTCCCGTTGCGGAGTGAAGAAGCACTTCAGCGTAAACCGTGCTGCCTCCCCTTTCCTGCGTCGAGCGGGCCCTTATTCTTGCTTTGATTTCCATGGATTCCCTCGGGATCGCGTCTCGTACCAACCGGAGAAGATCATCGGCTGGTTCGAGCGAGGTTCGCCAGCGTGGCACGGGCTGATGCGGGTCGACAGGGTCCTGTTCTGCCATGGCCGTCCCGGAAGCACTCGCAACCGTCAGAATCATTGCCATGAATCTCCATGAGCCCCGTTTCAGCTGATTGCCCCCCTTTTTCTTGCCTTCGGTTTCATTCATAAGCAGTTCACGTTCCATGCGCATTCCCTTTCCCCTAGGATTGTGGCAGATTCTTTCCGTGACACCCGGCAACAGAAGAAAAATCCCGTTTGCTTTTGCCCGGGCCGGCTTTTTTGAACAACGGGGGCTCACCCCACCCGCTTCGCATCTTTGCACAAGTTTTCTGTGGCGCGAGATTGTGACAAGAATACCGGATCAGCCGATTCGGGGCACGGGATACCCCCTGAAACGCCCCATTTTCGGGAGTTTTCCCACCAAGGGCGTCACATATCGGATGAACGCGGGTGTCACGTCGTTGCCAGCGTGCGAGATGAACGAATCCGGCATGCAACGTGTCTCCTTCGCGACTTTTTCCAGCGGCACCCATCCGTAGGAGACCTGGTATCTCGACCCCGGTTTTCGTTTGATTGCAACACTTCCATGTGGAGGCCCGCTCAGGGCCAACCGGACCGCCTTCTGCCCCACCGCGCGGGCTTCTCTCGCGTCGACCTCCGAGTACAAACCGGCAAAGGATCTCTGAAGGTACCCATAGGTGTCGGCACGAACGCGCCCAATGTTGGTTTTTGTCTGAATCTCACGCGCAAGAACATCGCCAAGGGCACCGGTGCCACTGAGTTGAACATTCCCGTGCGAATCCACTTCGTTGGTGAACCGACTGAGAATGGGCCGGTTCCGGTGGTCGGCAACCCCCTCCGACACCGCAACGACACAGCGCCCGTGCTCGCGGATTACCGTCTTCACGTCCTTCACGAAGCGGCTCATTGAAAAGGGCCTTTCCGGAAGATAGATGAGATGGGGCCCATCATCCGGGTACCGCCGGGCCAGCGCCGACGACGCCGTGAGAAAACCCGCGTGTCGTCCCATCACGACATTGATCTTCACGCCGGGAAGGGCACGATTGTCCAGGTTGTCACCCATGAAGGCCAAGGCAACGAATCGTGCGCCAGAGCCGTACCCGGGGGTATGATCGTTCTCGCGAAGATCATTATCGATGGTCTTGCAGATGTGGTAGCAACGAAAATCGTATCCGGTTCTTGAGGCCTCCCGGCTGAGGATGGACGTGGTTTCGGCCGAGTCGTTTCCCCCAATGTAGAAGAAGTACCGAACATCATACCTCTGCATGACCTCGAACATCTTGCCGCAGTCTTCGGGGGATGGCTTTTTCCGGACGGAGCCGAGCATCGACGACGGCGTCACCGCGACGGCTTCAAGCGTGGCGTCCGATTCCCGCCCCAGGTCGATAAAGTCTTCTTCCAAGATGCCCCGGATGCCGTGCTGGGACCCGTAGATTCGCCGAATGGCGGCATGGCGGCCAGCTTCCTTGATCGCGCCTATGAGGCTTTGGTTGATCACCATGGTCGGTCCGCCGCTCTGGGCGATCAACATGTTTCCTGTCAATTTGTTCTTTGCGGAAGGCATCGTTCGACTCCGGGTTTCAGGTTCCTGATCCAATCACAAGCGTTTCCTGATAGCGGTCGGACGCGCGCGTTGCAAGCTGCAATGGCCAGCGTCGGGGCACAGTCGTCAACCCTTTTTGATGGGGGAAATGTAAAGGGAACCGAACCGAGGTTTGAGGGATCTGTGAGCATTCCTGCGGCGGTCTGCGGCCCACGAGGCGATGGCAGTCCACTGGAGCGCAGCCCCCGGAAGCAGCGCAATCCACAGCATCCATCCGTCCCGCCGACCGAGGGGGGGATCGGCCCAGGGCCAGCCCCCGTAGAGAAATCCACCGACCAGAATCCCAGAGGCCAGGGAAAGAAAGCCCCCCAGCCAGGCAGCCGAAACAACGGGCAGGTTGCGCGATGGCACAGTGGGCGCCGCCTGACTTGCGAACACCGGAAACAAAACCACAAGATACACCAGAAACACGAGAAACTGGCACAGTGCCAGAAACGCGAACTGGT
>CAZTAB010000204.1:0-1548 GCA_964611475.1 uncultured Verrucomicrobiota bacterium
GGCATTCTTCCCGAGATCAGTGGCGAGTTGATTCAAACAAGCGAAAAGCGATTTGATGTCCAGGTTACCGACAACGGCCCCGGCATCGTCAAGACGCAGATCCCAAAGATCTTCGCCAAACTACTCTACGGATCGAAGTTCCACCGGCTGCGGATGAGCCGGGGACAACAGGGAATTGGAATCAGCGCCGCCGGCATGTACGGACAGTTGACGACCGGAAAAGCAACCCGCATCCGTTCCAAGATCAAGGGAAAGCGGGAAGCATTCCTGGTGGAGGTCCAGATCGACACCCGGTCCAACAAGCCGACGATCCTCAAGAACAACGACACGGATTGGCTGCCCACCTTCTACCCGGCCGGGAAAAACAGCGCCACACTGAAGCCGGTGGAGTCAAAGCACGGAACATCCGTCGAGATCTCCCTGGAAGGGGCCTACGTCCGCGGAAAGCTTTCCGTCGATGAGTTTCTCAAGCAGTGTGCCATCGTCAATCCGCACCTGGAACTGCACTACCGGGTCCAGCTCCTGCAGCGGAAAACCGATGACAAGGAGAAGGACACCTCGACGGGAAAAGAAGCCCCTTGGATCACCTACGCCCGAGTGGTAAGGCAACTCCCTCCGCCAACCGCGGAAATCAAGCCGCACCCTCACGGAGTCGAGCTGGGAATGTTGATGAAAATGCTCAAGGATACGGACTCCCGAACGCTCCGATCCACGCTGGCCCAGGATTTCTCACGGGTCAGCAGCAAGACCGCACTCAACATCTGCAACCAGGCAGGCTTGAATCCATCGGCCAGGCCGGCACAAATCGCCAACCGCGAGAGCGAGGCGCTCTTCGATGCCATCAACCGAACCCGGCTGATGCGGCCCCCGACGGATTGTCTCTCCCCCATCGGGGAAGAGCAGATGCTGGCGGGACTGAAGAAGGAAATCCAGGCGGACTTTTACACGTCCGTCACCCGGAGCCCGACGGTCTACCGCGGAAACCCGTTTCTAGTCGAAGTTGGACTCGCCTGCGCAAAGCCAGGCGAGAGCGAGGATCTGGGAAGCGAAGATCCCGTGCGGGTGCTTCGTTTCGCGAACCGTGTGCCATTGCTCTACATGGCGGGGGGCTGTGCGATCACCCGGGCAGTCACGTCGGTGAACTGGAAGGCCTACGGATTGAACCAGCCTCGCGGTGGATCTCCGATCGGGCCCATCGTCATCGCGGTGCACCTGGCCAGCGCCTGGGTTCCATTCACCAGCGAAAGCAAGGAGGCCATCGCCCACTATCCGGAAATTCTCAGGGAGCTGACCTTCGCGCTGCAGGAATGCGGGCGCCAACTCTCCCTTTACATCAATAAGCGCAAGCGAGCCGCCGAGGCGGAACGCAAACACCAGTACATTACGCGCTACATTCCTCACCTCGCCCTGGGGCTGAAGGAAGTGCTGGTCCTGAACGACCGGCAAGAGAGAAAAGTTGTTTCCGACCTCACCACCATGCTGGAGAAGTCCCGCCTGGATGTGCAGCACGTGAAGCCGGCAGCCAAGAAGATCGCAAAAAAATAGGAA
>CAZTAB010000205.1:0-10529 GCA_964611475.1 uncultured Verrucomicrobiota bacterium
CAGCTTCCGCGCGCCAAGGGACAAAAGGACCCCAGATTCACTCACCTACTATGCGGTGAACCCGACAATCTTCCTCTTTTGGAGGAGCCGGATTCCCAAGTTTCACCTGCTGGCCTGGAATCCAGGGTCAGCCGCCTAGAATCCGAGCTGCACACCCTGCGCGACGAACTCGATTCGGTCCGAAAAATCCTTGACGAGTTTCGGGAACAGTTTCGGTAAATCGCCCTGGAGCCCCGCGGGAGCAGGAGGATAACCCCTTAACTGTATCTCCAGCCCACCCGGATCCCTCACCACATCTCCCTCCGGTCACGTTTCCGCAGTTGGGTAGGAGTGAGGAGCAAAATGCTGAGCGCCCCGAAAAAGACGATATTGATAAGCGCGGGAGCCCAAGCAGCATGACCAAGGAAACCATCGTGTCCATGACACAGGGAAGGTAGAAACCCGGGCCCGACAGAGTTAAAAAAACAGTTCCTTTAATCACAGAAGGACCGCGCCGACACAAGGAACATACTAATCAGTATTCCTTGTGTGAGCACGGCGGACATTTGACCCATTTTACCAGTAAAATATTGCATTAAGTTACATCGCAGACAATGAAATAAGGCGATCAGACTCGTAGGCATTCCCATTGGAAGAGGCCCACAACACCACTTGCGGACCCTCTTTGCATACCTCATGGTATGCATGATTGGGCGCCAGATGAAAATCACCCCTTCGAACCCCATGGCCGTACGATTACAACCCGTCGAAAATACTGCCCACACTGGTGGTTACACATTTCGAAGCCGGAAGAACCCGAACGAGGTCGCCTTCCTCGATCGCAAAAATTTTTTTGCCAAACTTGAAAGCAAAATCCAGAAACCTGGCGGTTTTGCTACCAAGCGAGGCGTGAGGTATGAAGATTCGGTCCGCAAGCGCGGCGAGAACCAGGTTCCGCCGAAACGCGGATGCCGCAGTTACCCTCCGGACTTCCTCGTTCTCTCGCGACACGACCAACAGCCGCTGTGAAGCGAGAAAGGGCTTCAAAAGGGAGGGTAGGCGAGCACCGGGAAGATGTCTGGCAAGGCCGGCCACGATGGGCAGGGGCGACTTCCGGTACAAGTCGCAGCAGGCCTGCTCGAGGGGAGACTGGAATCCGCTGGCAATAACGACGCCGGCGTGCCGAAGGGCTTGCACAACATCATAAGCGCGAGTGGCGGCAAGCCCGGTGCACGACTGCGAACAAAAAATCGCCACGACCGGCCGGTCCAGTATCGGAAGGGCCCCTCGGGTCCAGAGGGAGGACGGAGCATCCTCCCCCATCAGGATCTCGAGTGCTTCCGGATATCCGGGGTCGCTCTTCTTCAGACAGACACCTTTCTCCATCGACCAAAAGACTAGGGAATCCCAACTCAAAGGTCGAATCTTCCCGCGGGAATGCTGGACAAAGACTGTCGGGCGGATATATTCGCACTCCATTGCCGGGTGGAGCCGCCGTATCCGCGCCGGCCCGGAGAACCAACCAGCAACCGAAGGAGAATTCAATGGCATATTCGCAGGACGCTTTACCCTACGCATTCGACGCATTGGAACCGAACATCGACACACAGACGATGGAGATCCACTACGGAAAGCATCATGCGACGTACATATCGAAGCTGAATGACGCCGTCGATGGAACGGGCCTTGATTCAAAATCAGTGGAAGAGCTTATTGGCGACTTGAGCGCTGTGCCGGAGAACATCCGAGGGGCCGTCCGCAACAACGGGGGAGGCCACGCAAACCACTCGTTGTTCTGGCAGCTGATGTCCCCGGGCGGTGGCGGTGAGCCGTCCGGCGCCTTGGCGGATGCGATTGAAGGCCAGTTGGGGGGATTCTCCAAATTCAAGGAGGATTTTGCCAATGCCGGGGTGACCCGGTTCGGGTCTGGATGGGCCTGGCTGACGGTGACCCCCGGTGGAACCCTTGCTATTTCATCGACCCCGAACCAAGACAGTCCCCTGATGAAGGGCGTGGCTGAGACCGAAGGCATCCCCATTCTCGGGCTCGATGTGTGGGAGCATGCCTATTACCTGAAGTACCAGAACCGCCGGCCCGATTACATCGCCTCGTTCTGGAACGTCGTCAACTGGTCCAAAGTGGGCGAACTGTATGACACCGCCGGCTGAGAGAATACGATAATCCTCGCGTAATCCAGGATAGGACATCGCCCGCAAAAAAGGCGCCGAAGCGCCTTTGTGTGAGTTGATCTTTCGTCTACGCCGCTAAGCGCCTGCGCCATTGCCATCATTGCGATGGCTGCGGCTATCAGTCTTTTCATTCTCCCGCCGCTTTTTTTACTGCATAAAGCTTGTCTATCAAAAATATAGATTGGTAAGACGCGCGCGCACCACCATGGGATTTCAGGCGCCGATCTGGTAGCGCACGAATCGACGGATCGTAAGCTCGTCTCCCAGTTCCTTGCCCTTGGCGGCAAGGAGCTGAGATATGGAAATGTCCCCGTCCTTCACGAACGGCTGCTCCACGAGGCAGTTCTGCCCGAAAAACTTCTCCATTTTCCCGTCGACGATCTTTTCCACAATGTTCTCCGGTTTCCCCTCCGCCTGCTTGACAAAGATTTCCCGCTCTGTCGCCAGAACGTCTTCGGGAGCATCGTCCCGGGTCAAATAATCGGGGTTACTCGCCGCGATGTGCAGGGTGATGTCTTTCACCACTTCCTTGAAGGCGTCGGCCGATGCTGTCTCAGCGCTCTCACACCCCACCTCTAGTAGCACGCCGACTTTTCCGCCAAGATGAATATAGGAGGCCACGGCGCCGGTTCCCTGCAGCTCGTAACGATCATTCCGGCGGATGATCAGGTTTTCGCCGATTTCCGCGATTTTCGAAGTTAATTCGTCCTTGAATACCTCGGCGAGATCGCCGTCCACCTGGCGGCCCTTTGCCACGACTTGGGAAACAAACTCCTGGAACGACTCGTTCCGGGCCACAAAGTCGGTTTCGCAATTGACTTCGACGATCACGCCGAGCTGGCCGCCGTCCGCCACTTCCGCGGCAATGAGCCCTTCGTTTGCCGCGCGACCAGCCTTCTTCCCGGCAATGACCATACCGCGCTCCCGCAGGAGCTGAATGGCGGCGTCCATGTCGCCACCAGATTCGGTGAGCGCCTTTTTGCACTCCATCATGCCCACGTTCGTAGCTTCCCGCAGCTCCTTCACCTGGGAAGCGGTAATCGTAACTGTCGTCATCTCCAAAACTCCTACTTCTCGCGTATTTCCTGTTTCACTTTGCGGTGTTGGACTCGCCCGCCGGGGCCGACGGTGCCGGCTCGTCTGCGGCCGGGGAAGCGGCACTTTCGGTCGCGGCACGGGTCTTTTCGAGCGCCTCGGCCCGCGCTTTGCGCACAGCCTCTTCCTTCGCTTCCGCCTTGGCTTTGGCCTCTGCGTCTTCCGCCGCCTTCCGCCGCGCTTCTTCCGCCTGGAATTTCGCGTACTCGTTCGACGCGTGCTGAATCGTTTCCCCCAGCAGGTTCACCACCAGCCGGATCGCCCGAATCGCATCATCGTTGCCCGGGACCGGGAACTCAATCGGGTCAGGATCGCAGTTGGTGTCGATCAGGGCGACAATCGGAATATTCAGCCGCCTCGCCTCCATGACCGCAATAGACTCGCGATTGACATCCACGATAAACATCGCGCCTGGTAGTTGCTCCATGTCGGCGACTCCACTCAGGTTGCGCTCGAGTTTGTTCAACTCGCGGCGAAGCTTGGCACCCTCTTTTTTCGAGGACGCGGTGATGTCTCCCGACTCGGTGGCCAGGCTCTGCAGCTCCCGCATACGCGCCACGCTACGCCGCACGGTCGTCGCGTTGGTGAGGGTGCCACCAAGCCAGCGGTGGACAACATAGGGCTGGCTCAGCCGGGCTGCGATTTCACGCAGTGGATCCTGCGCCTGCTTTTTGGTGCCGACAAACAGCACCTTGCGACCGCGCGCGACCGTGTCATAAAGAAAACGCTGCGCTTCCTTGAGCAATTCAGCGCTTTTGGCGAGATCGATAATGTAGATCCCGTTGCGCTCATCAAGGATGAAGCGCCGCATCTTGGGATTCCAGCGCTTGGTTTGGTGTCCGAAGTGGAGCCCTGCGTCGAGCAGGTCCCGAATAGAGACGTCCGTCGTGACGCCGTCGTCGTGGATGGCCATGCAATACCTCTCTGTCCTGGGCCCCGCCCTTATTGGAACGGGGCCAATCCGCTTTGGCACCCCCGAGGCAGGGGGCACACTCGCTTCCAGCACCATTACGATCGGTCCATCATCACGGGATGGAATCGCCCTGGAAAACCAGGAGGCACCTGTAATTTGGGCGGGGAATATAGCAGAGAAAACGCGCCGGGCAAGGAAAATGAGCAGGTTCCGGAGTTCGTTCCATACAACGCCGGGCGGATGCCCCGGATCAGCGACTTCTAGGGGCAGGGCCCCGCAATAAACGGATTGCTGGGCCGGTCAACGACAAGTACAGTTCGGCCTTGGATCCCTGCCCGTTTCCGCCTGATCTGATCCCCCGCCCAAGACCCGTCCCTACCGGCCAACCACCGGAAGATAAAGTTTCACGCAGGTGCCCTGACCAACCTCGGAAGACAATCCGATCCAGCCGTTCATGCTCGATAAAATCTTCTTCACCGAGTAGAGTCCAAGACCGGAGCCTTTGTCCTTGGTGGTGAAAAACGGTTCGAATAGACGCGCCATGACCTCGTCCGGCATCCCCACTCCCGTGTCAGTGATGGAAATCACCGCGTAGTGACCCGGTTCGCGGGCAGGATGGTTCCCCTCCACATCCAGGGGCTCCACCTCTATGGTGTCCACATCAATGGTCAAAACTCCACCGTCGGGCATCGCTTCACACGCATTAAGCGCCGCGTGAATGATGCAACCGACAATCGCTCCGGGATCCACGAAGACCACGGGCAGTCCTTCCTGATCAGGCAAATCCAACTTTGCATGGGACGGCAGCGCCTTGGCCACCAGCGCCTTGGCCTGATCCATCACGTCTCCCAAGCCCACATTTTCGAACTCCGGCTGGGGGCGGTGCGTCAGCGATGTCAGCCTGTGGATCACCTCGGTCGTACGGGAGGCGGTTTCGGAGATCTTCTGCGCCGCATCAAGCATCTCCTCGTCTTCGAGCCGGAGTTCCAGCAGAGACGCGTAGGCAAGGATAATCGTGGTGATGTTCTTCAGTTCGTGCGCCACGCCCCGGGAGAGTTTCTCCACCAACTCCATCTGCTGCGCCTCGAGCACCCGGCTCTCCATCGCACGGTCCCTTGTCACATCCCGGAGAAACAGGATCGCTCCGCATCCTTCCGGCTCGTCACGAAGCCGCCGGATGGTCACTTCGATAAAAATCGAGCGGTCATCCACCGTCAGGCCCACGGACTCGCCACGCCATTCCCCCTCCTGGAACGCCTTTTTGATCACATCCCGAAGGGGAAACACTCCTGAGATTTGAATCCGCTCCAAGATGGATTCGGGAGAAGAAGACTGTTTGTCCAGCCCTAGCATTTCGTACAGGGCCTCGTCCGCGAACAGGGGGTTTCGGCGATCGTCAAATACGACAATTCCATCGCCGATCGGGCGGAACAATTGAACATCCTGGCTCGGGATTTCCTTCGGTCGGTTCATTATTGGCGGCCATTTCCCGTCACTCAGGGGCTACCCTCCATGTCTCAAGATCCTAAGAATCTCAAAAACCAGAACTCAAAATCACAGGCATGAGTCAATGCTAAAGCACGATCGGGGCCATGCTGACTCAATTCGCAGTCTCCGAGTCGTTTGTCTTGATTCGAGAAATGACAGGTCGTATCTCATGGCCCACATGACCAACGACTTTGAATGGTACCAGAATATCTCGATCTGGAGCGCATTAGCCGGGTGGATGATCGCACAAACCTTGAAAATGGTTGGGGACATCGCCCGCACCCGGCGTCTGGATTTCGGGGTCCTCGTCAGCACGGGAGGGATGCCGAGCGCCCATTCTGCGATGGTGAGCGCTCTTGCAACATCTATTGGGCTGCGTGTCGGATTTGGTTCCGCCCTGTTCGCAACCACCCTGGCGTTTGCGTGTATCGTGATGTTCGACGCGCAAAGTGTCCGTCAGGCGGCCGGTCATCAAGCCCGGCTCCTGAATCAGATCGTGCAGGAATTTTTCAAGGAACATCACCTTTCGCAACAGAAGCTCGTAGAGTTTCTCGGACATACGCGCCTGGAAGTGTTCGCAGGACTGATCACGGGCATTTTGGCCGCCCTCCTGGTACATCTGAGTGCAACATAGGGTCCTCATGCGTGGGCAAACCCTCAGTGAGCCGACTCGATCAGCTCGCGGACCAATTCTTTTCTACAAAGTTTTGCCAACCACGGGCTAAGGGGGGATGCCTTCAAAGCCCAGGCACGCTATGGACACCTGCGGGATTCCCGGGAACGAGCCTGCTCCCAATGAACTCGCATTTGCCCGCTCCGGCTTGCTCCAGGAAGTCCGACATCTGCCGGGACGTCCCGGAAACCAGTATTCAGTGGACCTCAGCGCAGATTGAGACACGGGGTGCCACGCACGGCATCCCACGCATTCACCTGCAAGTCCTCAATCGCAAACAACCCGGGCGTGCACGATAAATCATCGAGCCCACCCGGACCACTTATGCCACAATTATTTGTAAATAAACAGGTTACAGGCTGAAGGAGGAAACCTGGCCCGAAACCTAGCCCCGACGGACTCACTGAGCGCTTGATTGACATGCCAACCTCCAGGTATGCTGTCCGCCCTAGTACTTCGTTACACAACAACCTGAATCGGGAGTCAATCATGGCAGAACTGGTTTGGAAAGAGTTCGAGGAGAATCAGCTGACCCACAGCGCAGCGCACTACCTCATGACCATTGAGGACCTGCTCGCCGATAACGGATATGCTCGTGTTACGGACGTCGCAAAACGACTGAATATTACTCGAGGCAGCGCGTCGATCGGCCTGAAGCCCCTGAAAAAGAGAGAACTCGTCCTGGAGGATGAAAACAAATTCCTGAAGCTGTCCGAGGAAGGTCTGCGGATGGCGGAACTGGTCCACCGAAACGACGAACTATTGCAGGTTCTCTTCCGGGATGTTTTGGGGGTCGAATCAGATCAGGCGGAAATCGACGCGTGCAAGATCGAGCACCTGCTAAGCCTCGAGACAAGCACAAAGCTGGCGTCGTTCGTTGATTGTATCCGTTCCAACACGAATGCCGTCAAAACCTTCCTTGCCGAGCTGAAAAAACATGAACTGCGTTGCACGAACAACGTCGAGGAATGTTCCATCTGCTCCCAAATCTGTTTTGTGGAGCATGCAGAAATCCCGGCACCTTAACCACTCTCCTGATACCAAGCACACAAACAGGAAAGAAAGTATCAATGAGCAATTCCTCGAGTTTCCTCTCACGCCCGGCATCAATCGGGCTCGGGGTATTTCTTCTGATTGCGGCGATCTACCTCGTCACAAGACATCCGCCGGCCCCCGCCGGAGGCGCAGAAAGCGACTCGGCGCTCGTACTCTATTCAGGGCGCAGTGAAGACCTCATCGCAGAACTTTTGGACCAGTTCTCTTCAGAGACCGGGACCAGGATCGAGGTCCGCTACGGGAAATCCGCCGAAATGGCGGCCACGATCCTGGAGGAAGGCCCCAACAGTCCGGCCGACCTGTTTTTTGCACAGGATGCCGGTTCGCTCGGCGCGCTTGCGAAAGCCGGGACGCTTGTTCCGCTCTCCGATAAGATCCTGTCCGGGGTCGACCCGCGGTTTCACTCGCACGAAGGCAAATGGGTGGGAATTTCGGGCCGCGCCCGGGTGGTCGTATACAATACCAGCAAACTCAATTCGAAGAATCTTCCGGACGACATCTTTGGGTTCTGCGACCCGGAATGGTCCGGCCGCATCGGCTGGGCCCCGGCAAACGGTTCCTTCCAGGCATTTGTCACGGCGCTACGAGCAATTGAAGGAGAGCAGCGCGCGAGGGATTGGCTGCAATGTATTCAGCAGAACCGGCCTCATGCCTACCCGAAAAACACCCCCATTGTCGCGGCAGTGGGCGCCGGCGAAGTGGACGTTGGTTTTGTTAACCACTATTACCTGTTCCGATTTCTTGCCGAGCAGGGAGATGGGTTTCCGGCCTCCAACGCGTTTCTGGCATCGGGCGGCGTCGGCTCGCTGGTCAATGTTGCTGGCATTGGGGTCCTGAAGACATCCAAACGAAAAGCGGCGGCTGAAGGATTCATAGCATGGCTTCTCGCGCCGCCCGCGCAGCAATATTTTTCAGACAAGACCTATGAGTACCCGCTGGCTAGTGCTGTCGGACCCAACGAACAGCTTCCGCCCTTGGACACAGTAAACACGCCAGACATCGACCTCTCCGAACTGGAAGACCTAGAGGGAACACTGAAACTCCTCCAGGAAACGGGAGTGCTGTAGGGAGAAAGGCCGTAACCGCCGAATCGACCAGAACGGAATTGTCCGCGCCGGGCGAAAGACTTCGCAAACGCGTGTTGCGCAACGCACCCCCGCTGCTGTGGGCCGTTGCCCTGGTGGTGGCTGCGATTTCGCTCTCGCCGCTTCTCTACCTCGTAGCGCGCACGTCGCAACTTGGCGGCGAGCTTTTCGATATCCTTTCCCGCGGGCGAATATGGACCGTATTTCTGCAGACGGGCTTGTTGACCCTCGTGGTTACGTTCTCGGCTGTGGTTCTCGGGGTTGTCCTCGCCTGGCTGACCGCGCGGACCGACCTCCCCGCGAGGTCCCTGATGACCATTCTCGTAAGTCTCCCGCTAGTGTTGCCCTCGTACGTGAGCGCATTTTCGCTCATCGTGGTGCTCGGTCCCCGGGGACTCCTGCAGAACGCACTGCAGGGTCTCGGCGTGGAGCGCCTGCCGTCAATTTACGGCTTCCCCGGTGCGTGGCTGGCCTTGACGCTGTTTACATACCCATTCGTATTCCTCAGCGTACGGGCCGGGTTTGCCGGGCTCGACCCCAGCGTGGAGGACGCCGCGCGAAGTCTGGGACGCGGACCATGGCGGACGTTTTGCGATGTGATCCTGCCACAGTTGAAGCCATCGATTCAGGCCGGAGCCCTGCTGGCCGCGCTCTACACACTAAGCGACTTCGGGGCGGTTACGCTTCTTCAATTCAGTTCCTTTACGAGGGAAATCTACATGCAATACACCGCGTCACTCGACCGAAGCATCGCCGCGGTGCTGGCGCTGATGCTCGCGATACTGACCCTGCTCATTCTCGGCGTCGAGTTCCGGCGCCCGATTCGCCGGAGGTACTATCGCAGCAGCGCGGGAAGTGCCCGAAGGCCGGTCCGCGTCCGGCTCGGCCGTTGGAAATATCCCGCTTTTCTTTTTTGCATGGCCGTTATCACCATCGGAGTCGGCTTGCCGATTCTTGCCATCAGCACATGGCTGATTCGCGGCTTCATATATGGAGACGGGCACCTCGGAGTGCATTTCACGGCGCTGCTTGACTCCGTGTTTTCCTCGTCCACCGGTGCCCTCCTCACGGTGGTTGCGGCGTTCCCCGTTGTGTTCCTCGCGGTCCGCTATCCGAGCAGGCGAACCCGGAGCGTGGAGCGCGCAGCCTACGTCGGACACGCATTGCCGGGAATCGTAATCGCGCTGTCCTTGGTCTTTTTCAGCGCGCGCTACGCGGTCGGACTGTACCAGAGTTTTGCGCTGCTCATGATCGCCTACCAGGTGCGATTCCTGCCGCTGGCGATCGGCGCGCTTCGTTCGAGCATGTTGCAGATCAATCCGCGGCTGGAAGAGGCGGCACGCAATCTGGGTCATACGCCGCGGGAGGTTTTCACCTCCATCATCTTGCCGCTGGCACGGCCCGGGGTGTTGACCGCAGTGGCACTCGTGTTCCTGAGTTGCATGAAGGAACTCCCCGCAACCCTCATTCTAGGACCGACCGGTTTCGAGACCCTTGCCACGCGAATCTGGAACGCCACGGAAGAAGCGTTTTTCGCCCGGGCGGCTGTGCCTTCGCTCTTGCTTGTCTGCGTTTCCGCGATTGGACTATTCATTGTTTTGAGCAACGAGGAAAAGGGAGCGGCGGTTTGAGCACATACGCCATTCAATGCCGCGACTTGAGCAAGCGGTTCGGGGACGAGCAGGCGGTTGCCAATTGCAGCATCGACATCCGGTACGGAACGTTCATGGCCCTTCTCGGGCCCAGCGGGTGCGGCAAAACAACTCTTCTTCGGTTGATTGCCGGACTCGAGTCTCCCGACGGCGGATTCATCCACGTTGGCGGCACCCAAGTCAGCGGCCCCGGCAGGCAGGTCCCTCCCGAACGGCGTAAAACCGGCATGGTATTCCAGGAATACGCGCTGTTCCCGCACATGACCGTCGCCCAGAATGTCGGCTACGGTCTCCGGACCAACGGCGGAACGAACCGAAAAGTGGACGAGACGCAGGAAATGGTGGGGCTCGCGCATCTGGGAGAGCGCCTGCCGCACGAGCATTCAGGCGGCCAGCAGC
>CAZTAB010000206.1:0-6278 GCA_964611475.1 uncultured Verrucomicrobiota bacterium
CGTCCGCTCGATGTTCTCCCTGATAACCTTCATGATTTCCTTCGTGTCGAAAGGCTTCTTGAGGTAATCGTTGGCACCAAGCTGGATGGCCTGGCGCGCGGTGTCGAGGGCCCCGAAGCCGGTCAACATCACGACGCTGACCACGGGGTCGATCTTCCGCAATTCCTGGAGGCCCTGAATGCCGGACTTGCCGGGCATCCGGATATCCAGGATCACGAGGTCGGGCTTGTGCTCCTTGAGCATCTCAAGCCCCGCATCGACGTGATCCGCAAGGAACACCTCATGAGTGTTCTTCAGCAGCATCCGAAGGCTTTCACGCGGCCCTATTTCATCGTCAACAACAAGGATCTTCCCCTGCCAAACCGGCTCTCGGGGTTTGGGATCTTTTCTTACATCAGAAACGGTTTGTTCCATTTTCAGAACCTGTAGTTATAGGTGAGTTGGAGCAAGTGGCTGTCGATATCGTACTCGCCGTTGTAGGCGGGGTTCACATTTTCGGAAACAATGAGGTCGTCGTAGAAACTGATCCCATACGCAACGTCGAACTTGTGTTTTTTGTACTCGTATCCGAACCCGACGTTGAGGATGTGTCGGTGCGTGTCCGGAATCGTGGGTGCCAGGGTTTCCGGGGGCACCGGCGATTCGAGCCAGACATAGCCGGCGCGCAGGGTGAGGGTGTCCGACACGTCATAATCCCCCCCGAACCCAATGGTAATAGTGTCGCTCCAGCCCTGGGGAACTCTGTCGAATGGGAGAAGGACGCTGTTGCGTCCCAAGTCGAGGGGCAACCGGTCGAAGGAGGAAAACCCCACCCATTCGAAGTCGACGCCAAATCGCATTCTCTCACTCGGCTTGCTGCCGTAGGAAACCGCCAGAACCGTGGGAAAATCGATTTCGGTCTCGAAGCCGCTCTTCGGGGTAACCATTGCACCGAGTGGGCCGGGAAGAGCGCCGGGAGGCGGAATCGAGGTGACCGTGGCATCCCCCTCGTAGTCGATTTCCATGGGGGTGCGGGCTGTAAACGCGAACCGCTGCCGTTCGTTGACCAGCCAGGTCAAGCCCAGCCGGGCACCAGCTCCGAAGCCATCGCCTTCCACTCCCATGAGCCCCGGGGGGGTCGCAGGATTTCCTGTCACCGAACCCCAGGCGAACTGCTGGTCAAGCGAGAGATTGGAGTAGGCAAGATCGACACCCACCCCGAACAACACGTTGTCCGAAATATGGAAGGCAGTCATGGGCGTGAAGGCGATCGTGAGCAACTCCGCAAAATGAAGCCCGACGAAGGCGAAAGGTCCGTTCTCGCTCCACTCCGTCGACTGCCCCCAGGGCGAGGTGACCCCGAACCCAAAAGAAACATCCTTCCCCTTCACCGTGGCGGGGCTAGTAAAAAACAAAGCGGGAAGAAAGGCGGTGTCCGTCGTGGTTTTGCCCTGCCGGACACCGTCCAGGGAGCGATATTCCGTCTCCGTATCGGCGATGGCCACAGAGCCCACATAGTCTTTAGCCTGGAGCAGGGCCACATTTGCTGGATTGTGGGCGATTGCGGACGCATCCTCAACCAAGGCCGTTTTCCCGACCCGGCCACTGGCGACAGCCCCTTCCGGAGGGTTGCGGAATCCATTTGCCCAAACATTCTGGAAGCAGACACAGATCCCAAGAAGAACGGTGAAACGCCAAGCGGAGGCCGGAATGTTTAACCACAGCTGTTTTTCCTTCATGCTACTCTCCTCCTCCCCGCCGGGAGAATTTTCGCCACACCTGGGCGAACGCTAAAGTCACGTCATTTCCGAGCATGACTTATGCCACACTCCATCCTTAGAACATCTTGTGGTTACTTATTATAACACCACAATATTTTGTGCTGTTTACTGAACATAAATGTACACTATTCGTGCAAGTTGTACATTCTTGTACGCACAGGCAAAAAACACCTTTAAAACAGGAATATTCAATCCAGCCAAAACATCGGCACACAAAGCATCTCCAGGGCTCTCCTTTGCAATGCCACGTATTTTATTAACATTCAGCCTGTACAATTTTGGACTCACAACTATGATGTGGGCAAATTTGTACGAGGAGGTTGTGGATAATTTTGGAAGAGCTGTCGTAACAGGAATCGGGGTGCTCGCCGCCAACGGCAAGGGGCGCCACGAATTCTGGGAGACGCTGCTTGAGGGGCGGAGCGGGATCGGTCCGATCACCCTATTCAATGCAGAAGACCTGCCGTGTCGAGTCGCGGGCGAAGTTCCTGATTTCGATCCGAGCGAGCATCTGGATTCGAAGATGCGCCCGAAACGAATGGCGCGCTCAGCGCAGCTCGCGGTAGTCTCTGCTCAAGAAGCGCTGGTGGATGCGGGCATCACTTCCTGCGAACTCCGTTCGCAGGACACCCTGCCAGTGGTGCTGGGCGTCTGCACCAGTTCAATGGACGTTCTCGGGAAACGGCCCAGCCCGTTCACTTCCAGCGCCTCACTCCCCAACGCCTCCGCCTCGGCGATCGGGTATCTCTATGACATTCAGGCGAAGCTGATCACCGTATCGAACGCGTGCGTGTCAGGCCTCGACGCGATAGCACTGGCCACGTCCATGATTCGCGCGGGCGACGCGGACATTGTTCTCGCAGGAGGCGCAGATGCATCGATCACCCGCTACGTGATCGAGACCATGCTTCGCTGTAAAAAATGCAGCACAATGAACGAGGAGCCCGAACGCGCAAGCTGCCCCTTTGACAAGCGCCGGGACCGCGGAGTGATGGCGGAAGGCGCCGGCATTGTCGTATTGGAAAATCTTGACCACGCGCGCGCCCGGGGCGCCAAGCTCTACGCGGAGGTCCTGGGCCACTTCGGCTGCGCCGACCCCCAGGAGGGTGACGAGGGATCCGGTCTGCTCCGGTCCATGCAGGGCGCCCTGGTCAACAGCGGCACACAAATTGAGGCAATCGACTTCATCAGCGCGCACGGACCCAGCGACTGCGACATGGACATCGTGGAAACCCGGATGATCAAGGAAGTCTTTCATGACCGGGCATACGGAGTCCCCGTCAGCTCCATCAAGGGCGTCACCGGCTGCCCCATGGGGGCAGGCGGGGCGCACCAGGTCATTGCGGGAGCGCTCACGCTGAAAAACCAGATGCTCCCGCCAACGGCGAACCTGGAACTACCCGACGAGCACTGCGACCTGGACTACGTTCCGCTGACCCCACGATTCGCCGACGTGTCGCGACTGTTGATCAACGCCCACGGCATCGGGCGGGGCAATGCCAGCATGGTCCTGAAAAAAGCGAGTTGATTTCGTGGAATCCTTGGCAACCACCCCCATTCTCCTGCTGACCGCGTTTTCCGTGAATACACTGATCGCGGTGGGCGGATGGCTGTCGAATCCGCACCGGCTGCAAAACCAAATGTATTCGCTCTTCGCGGCCTCCATGGGCCTCTGGCCCCTGAGCGTCTACCTGATTGTGACCTCAACGACGCCAGAGCAAGCCTTGCTCTACATGCGGGTCGCCGGCTGCATAGCAATCTTCTTCCTAGTCGCCTTCCAGCTGATGTGCCTGTCAATTTCCTCCGGAGAGTCGAAATTCCGGTCCATCGCAAAGCGGTCCCTGCCGCTGGTTGTCCTCAGCGCTGCTGTTGCTTCCCTTTGCTTCTCTCCATTTTTCGTCGGTGAAGTGATCATGCCCGACCCGTTGAATCCCGAGGCTCCGATCAATCCCGCGCCGCTGGAACCATTGGGGTTCCACATCGTCAACGGGTACATCATTCTTAGCTTCTTTATCACCCTCGGATACTTCCTGAAGCGGCTCCGGAAGCTGAGCGGCCTGCAAAACGCCGAGCTTCAGTACACAATGCTCGGCCTCGGCGCCTGCCTGGCCCTGGCCACAATTCTGTCTCTGGCCGTCCCGGTGCTGATTCCCGGTGTAAACACCCTGCCGTTCGGACCGCTCGGCACGATGCCGATGAACCTCATCATCCTCTACGGGATTGCCACGCAGCGAATTCTCTCGGTGTCCAACCTGCTACAGCGGTTCACCGCCTACGCCCTGCTCTCTGTCTACCTGGCCACGCTATATGCCGTCGTCATCTTCGCCGCCCGGTTCGTGGTCATGGCGTTCTTCGACCTTGGCGACCTCGCGCCCCACCTGTTGGCAGCCATCACGCTTGCGTTTTCCATGTCCCCGGTGAACGGCGTTCTGCAGGAGTTCTCCCGGCGCCTGTTCATCAACCCGGGATCCTCGGATATTCGGACGGTCGCCGACCAGGCAACGGAGATGTTCGAGAAGATTTCGACGACCGACGAAATTCTGGGGCGGTTTCTGGAAATTCTCGACGAGTCCATTGATGCGGAATACATCCGCGTTTTGCTCCTCGAGCGGGAGTGTTTCAAGGAATGGGTCCCACCAGACAGCGGCAGCCGGAGGAACCTGATCGAACTGGAACCTTCCAACGCCCTGATCCAACACCTGGATCACCACCAGGAACCTCTCACCATCGACTCCCTGCGCAGAATCCGATCCACCGCCCAACTACGCAAAGTCATGCAGACCATGGAGGAGTGCGGGACCCAACTCGCGATTGGCATTTTTTTCCAGGGGCGCCATCTCGGAGCCCTGATGCTTGGCCCCAGGCTCTCCGGGCGCATTTACGGCGCATCGGAACAGGACGCGCTCCAGATACTCTCCAACCAGCTCGCCGTGGCCCTGGAGAATGCGAACCTCTATACCGAGGTGGAAAACAATCGGATCTATAACGACATACTGGTCGACAATCTCGTCAGTGGCGTCATCGCGGTCAACCGGGAAGGCGAAATCACCGTCTTCAATCGCGAGTCCCAGCGAATCACGGGAATGGACGGGGACCAGATCCTCGGCAAACCCCTCTCCTGCATCCCGCGGGTGTTGGCCGACACGCTTCGCCTCACACTCCAAACGGACGTCCAGGTGACCGACCAGGAGGCCATTCTCCCGAACAACGGGGACGAGCCGACCCCCATCCGGATGGGGAGCTCCCTTTTTCACAGCGCTCATGGGGACGTGCTCGGCGCCCTGCTTGTGGTCTCCGACCTGACGGCACGCAAAAAACTGGAAACCCTTGTGCGCAGGTCAGACCGGCTCGCCAGTATCGGAACGCTTTCGGCAGGAATGGCCCATGAGATCAAGAATCCCCTCGTAACCATCAAGACGTTCACTGAACTGTTCCCCGAGCGACACCAGGACGCGGACTTTCGAGAAACATTCGCTTCCCTGGTCAGCCAGGAAGTGCACAGAATCGACCGGCTCGTCAATCAGCTCCTGCACTTCGCCAGGCCAGCCAAGGCAAATCTCCAGTCCCGTTCACTCGACACCATCCTGGGAAGCTCCATCAGCCTGATGCAGGAGCAGTTCAAGCAGAAAAATATCACGCTCGAATCGTCACTCAGCGCCGGGGAAGCCATCATTCAGGCAGACGCAAACCTGCTGGACCAGGCGATAATCAATCTGATGCTCAACGCGGTGGATTCCATGGAGACCGGCGGGACCCTGACCGTGCTTACCGATTACCAGGATTTCCCATGGCATGTGCGGGAACAGTCGAACGACCATCCAGAAACAAGCTACGTACACCTCATGATCCGCGACACGGGCTGCGGCATGGCCAAGGAGGCGATTGCCCAGGTCTTCGACCCCTTTTTCTCCACCAAATCCCACGGAACCGGCCTCGGACTCTCCATCGCCCACGGGATCATCAAGGAGCACAACGGGCTGATTGACGTGGAAAGCCAACAAAACGTGGGCACGGCGTTCCACCTCTACTTCCCGGTCGTATCAAAGGAGGTGCCGGTATGAGGCAGAGCTCCGCCGTATGTGTTCTGTACACCCAGGACCCAGAGCTGCATCAGCAGGTGGAAGCGTACAGCGTCGACTCGATGCGGGTCCGGCAAGTCGAGTCCGTAGAGCGGCTCGACTCGCTTTTGAACCAGCTTTCCCATTGTATCCTGATCGTCGACCTTCGACTGGAGGGGGCCCTTTCGTGCTGCGGGAACGTGATTGCGAACCGGGATGACATTGCGGTGATCTCCCTCGGGGTTCCCCGGTCTGAGCCGATGCTGGAAGCGGAGCGCCACGGCGTCTACGCGACGGAAGAAACTCCGCTGGTGCGGACGCGGTTTCAGGCGCTCATGAAACGTGCGCAGAGGTTCCTCCAGCTGCAGGTTGAAAACGAGGGCCTCAAGGAGCAGGTCGCCCGCGCAGTGTCCCCAGTCCTGACCACGCCCCCCACGCACACGGCGATCACGAAGCCAGC
>CAZTAB010000207.1:0-4866 GCA_964611475.1 uncultured Verrucomicrobiota bacterium
GACCAGGAAGAGCCCATCACCAGCGCGCTCGAATCATTCGGCGTGGGCGGGGTGCCGCTTTGCGTGCTTTATGGAAAGGATCCGGGAGCTGAACCCCTGACCTGGAAAGGGACGCTGACTCGGGGCATGGTTATCGATGCCCTGGAAAAGATGTAAAGAACCCGGTTGGTGTCCGGATGCCAAGACGCGTCCATTACACCTCCCGCCAGGGCCTAAAGTTAAGGAAGAAATACGAGATGAAAATAATCTCACGCACTGCTTTCGCAATTGTTGCCGCGGCGTTTTTTTCTGTCTCCGCCATGGCCGCCGGCGTCAAGACGGGAAAGGCCGCTCCCGATTTTACTCTGAAGGATCCATCGGGCGCCGAGCATTCGCTCTCACAGTACAGGGGAAAATACGTGGTTCTCGAGTGGGTGAATTTCGAATGCCCATTCGTCAAGAAGCACTATTCGAATGGGGACATGCAGTCGTTGCAGCGAAAATACACGGCCGAGGGGGTTGTCTGGCTTTCCATCTGCTCCTCGGCTCCAGGGAAACAGGGTTACCTGAAGCCGAGGAACGCCGCAAAAAAAATAGAAAAGAACAAATTTTCCGCCACGGCCTACCTTCTGGACGAGGAGGGCAGGGTAGGCAGGCTTTTCGGTGCAAAGACAACACCCCATATGTTTGTCGTCGATCCCAGTGGAGCAGTGGCCTACCAAGGCGCCATCGACAGCATACGATCCTTTGATTCGAGCGACATCGCAAACGCGGAAAATTATGTGGCCGAATGCCTGGACGCTGGGATTTCCGGGAAGGTGATCCCTGCTAGGTCCACGCCCCCCTACGGCTGCAGCGTGAAATATTGAGGATCCTTGGAACAGATGGAGCGAGCTTGATACGGAACCCTTGTCGAGGGAATGTGGAGACGGGGCGCTGACCAGGGATGATACGGATTTGGAGGTCTCGGCTTTTTGCCTCCCCGGAATCTGCCGTATTCTTGGCGCCACCATTTTTACAACCTGGTTTGTAGCCACAAGTGATCCTCGAGCCGGGTTCGATAGTGATACGCTGTCGCAGGAGAAGATCAGCGTAATCCACGGTTGATACTGCGCCTGGAGCGTCCATGCCTTTCGGGTCTTGGCCTTCCGTCATTGCGAAGCGCCCTTGACTTGGCGTTATTCGAGACCTATTGTTTGAAGGACCTTTTCATTCGTCCGGGCCGGAAATGGAACATCCTCACGCCGACAACGAATTTTATCAGCAGCGCGTCACCAACCTGAATCGTCTCAAGGAGCTTGGGTACGAGCCTTTCGGCCAAGCATTTGAGCGGAGCGGAACGCTCCGCGAGACGACCGAAGGCTTCGAGGAGGGCCGTGCGGTCCGTGTGGCCGGTCGTCTGGTCTCGAAGCGTGAGATGGGAAAAAGCATTTTCGGCCACTTGCAGGACGGTACAGGCCGTCTGCAGATTTACGCGAAGAGGAACACACTGGGTGACTCTCCATTTGACGCGTTCAAAATCCTGGACATTGGTGACCTTGTCGGGATCGAGGGTGTCCTGTTCACAACCCGGACTGGGGAGCAGACGGTGGCCCTCGATAGGTGGACAATGCTGGGCAAAGCGCTGCTTCCCCTTCCCGAGAAATGGCATGGGCTTCAGGATGTGGACACGCGGTATCGGCAGCGATATCTGGACCTGATTGCCAGTGATGAGGTCCGGGACACCTTCGTCCTGCGGAGTCGTGTGATCCGGGAGGTGCGCTCCATCCTTTGGGATCGGGGGTTCATGGAGGTGGAGACGCCCATGATTCAGCAGATGGCGGGGGGGGCCGCCGCCAATCCGTTCCGGACCCGGTACGAAGCCTTGGGGACCGATATGTTTCTCCGAATCGCCCCAGAGCTGTACCTGAAGCGTCTGCTGGTAGGGGGCTACGACAAGGTGTTTGAATTGAACCGGAATTTCCGGAACGAGGGGTTAAGTCGCTCCCACAACCCCGAGTTCACCATGCTTGAGATCTATGAGGCATACGGGAATGTCCAGACCATGATGAAGTTGGTCGAAGAAATGGTGACCACCGTGGCGGAAAGGGTTCTGGGTTCTCTGCAGGTGGGGTCGAAAGAGAAACCCATCGATTTGGCGCTGCCCTGGCGTCGGGTTTCGTACCGCGAACTGGTGTGCGAAAAGGCTGGGGAGGACTGGTTCGACCTGGATCTCGATTCGGCCCGGGCTCGGGCCCGTGAGCTTGGATGTCATGTGGAGCCGGACTGGGGACTGGTCGATCTGTCCCAGGAGGTGTTTGAGAAGCTCATCGAGAGAACCCTGATTCAGCCGACCTTCGTCACCCGCCTGCCGGTCGAGCTGGTGCCGTTGGCCCGTCGCTGTGTGGACGACCCTTCGGTGGTGGACGTGTTTGAGTTGATCGTTGGCGGGTGGGAGATTGCGCCCGCATACACGGAATTGAACGACCCCATCGATCAGCGGTCGAGGTTTGAAGAGCAGGCGGAAGGCGACACGGCCAAGGTGGACGAGGATTTTCTCGCCGCGCTGGAGTACGGGATGCCGCCCGCTGGCGGGATGGGTGTGGGCATTGACCGGTTACTCATGATCCTGACGGGTAAAGAGGCAATACGCGACGTGATCCTGTTTCCACAGTTGAAGCCGAAAAGCGACTGAAGCTGTCCGTGCGCCTGCCTTTTTCCATTTTCCTTGCGCTCAAATATCTGAAACCGAAGCGAACTTTCCTCTCCGCGGTCACCGTGATTTCTGTGCTCGGGGTGATACTCGGCGTCGCGGTAATGATCATCGTTCTTTCGGTCATGACCGGTTTCGACGACATGTGGCGCGAGAAGATCCTTGCGTTTAACGCGCACGTGACCGTCCAGTCATACGGCATTCTTCACGACGAGGCCGAAGTTCTCGAAACCGTCGACGCGCTGGGGGACGTGGTGGGGTCTGCCCCCTACATCGAGAACGTGGTTTTTTTGCAGCAGGGGAGCGAGGTGACTCCGGCGGCTGTTCGGGGCGTGGATCCCCTTCGGGAGGTGAAGGTCAGCCAGGTTCCCGGCCACATGGTCGATGGGACCTTCCTTGTCGATTACGACCACGCGGTCATCGGCCGGGATCTTGCCATGCAACTCGGGATTCTGACCGGCGACAAGGTCCTGCTTTACTCGGCGCAGATGTTTCAGGACTCCGGGGAGGACGTGGTCTACCTGCCGCAGGAGGTGATCGTCTCGGGGCTGTTCGAACTGGGCATGTGGGACTTCGACAGCCGATACATTCTTGCTCACATTGACACGGCCTGGGACCTCTTCCATCTTGAGGAGGGTGTACACGGAATCCAGGTGATGACCCGGGACCCGCTGAACGTCGAGCCAGTTACCCGTGCGATTGCAACCGCGCTTGGTCCGGGCATTGTGGTTCGGGGATGGAAGGAATTGAACCGCGCGCTTTTCGCCACGCTTCAAGTGGAAAAGAACATCATCTTCATGATCGTATTGTGCATCGCCGTTGTTGCGGCATTCAGCATTTGCAACACCCTGATCACGGTGGTGGTGCAGAAAACACGGGAGGTCGGCCTGCTGAAGGCGGTCGGATACGCCCCGGGCCATATTCTTCGGGTCTTTCTTTGGCAGGGCTGGTTTCTCTGGATTACCGGGACGGTCTCGGGTTTTGGGCTGGGCCTGCTGGTCCTCCAGTACCGAAACGATTTATTGCGCAAGCTGAACCGGCATACGGGGTTTGAGTTGCTGCCGGAGCAATTCTACCACCTGAGCGAGATTCCCGCCCGCACGACCGTCGAGGACGTGGTCCTGATTGCGGTCTGCGTTTTGATCATCTGTACGCTGGCCGCGCTGATCCCGGCTTGCCGGGCAGCCCGGCTGGATCCGGCGCGGGCCCTGCGATACGAATAGGAGACTGGAGGAGGACTTGATCGGCGGGCAACAGGAACCGAGCATACTGCTTCGAGCGCGGAGCATCGCAAAATCGTACACCCTGGGAAGAAAATCGATCCCGGTTCTACGGGAGGTTTCGCTCGATGTTTCAGAAGGGGAAACATTGTGCATTCGGGGGGCAAGTGGGGCGGGAAAGACCACCTTGCTTCATGTCATGGGCGGGCTGGAGCGGCCAAACGAAGGTACTGTCGAGATCGGGGGCGTCGATATCTACCAGCTTCGGGAGCGCAAGCGTGCGCAAATGCGGGGTGGATGGATTGGCTTTGTTTTCCAAGCCTACCATCTTTTGCCCGAGCTTACGGTCGAGGAGAACGTGCTGCTTCCCTCCCTTCGGCTTGGCGTGGCGGAGCGGGGGCGGGCGACTCAGCGTGCGCGTGAATTGCTGGAACAGGTTGGGTTGCAGGATCGAGCTGAGCACCGCCCGGCTGAACTCTCGGGCGGTGAACAGCAACGGGCAGCGATCGCCCGCTCTCTGATCTTCGATGCGGATATCATGCTTGCAGACGTGCCGACGTGTAACCTTGATTCCAAGGCGGGGGAGAGCGTGCTGGATCTGTTGCTTGATCTGGTCCGGGTACGGAGGCGTACACTGGTCATAGTAACGCACAACGATCTCGTGGCGAAGCGCTGCGGTCGCTCCATGACTCTTGCCGACGGGCGAATCGGCTGATCGTCGGCCTCCCTGACCCCAGAATTCATTTGCCATGCCTCCCCTCCAACCGTAGTCTGACGGCTGGATTCGGTGACAAGAAAAAGTTGTGCGCGCGGAACAGGCGAAGGCAAGGATGTGGAGTGATTCTCCTTCAATTCCCGTGAACTCGTTTCCATCCGTGGGCCGTTTCGTTTTTCGCGTGGGACGAATGGCTTCGGCGTGAAGCCTTACTTTTGAGATGCCAGTGTGATGAAGATTTTTTTGAATGGGAGAATGGT
>CAZTAB010000208.1:0-4389 GCA_964611475.1 uncultured Verrucomicrobiota bacterium
GGAAATGATCCCGAAATGGGGCTGCCAAACAGCCCATGTAGGGGGCGTTTTGCAGCCATTTCGCGGCATTCCTTCCTTGGCCCCTCGACATGAATTGGGGCAATATTAGAGGGATGAAGACCATTCATGGTGTGGTGCCCGTGATTCCCGTCCCGTTCGCGGACGACGAATCGATCGACGAGCCGTCCCTGCGCAAGGCGGTGGATTTCGTGGCCGAAAAAGGCCTGGCCATGTGCCTCCCCGCATACGGCGGCGAGTTCTACAAGCTGTCGGAGGCGGAACGCGAGTTTGTTATCGGCGTGGCGATCGAACAGAATGCGGGACGCATGCCCATCCTGGCCCAGGCCAACCACGGCTCCGCAAAGGTTGCGGCGGAATTCGCGAGGCAATACGAGTCGATGGGAGCGGATATCATTTCCTTCGCAATCCCGCGCCAGTTCGGATCGACCGGTATCGATGTGCTCCGGTTCTGCGGTGAGATCGCGGATGCCGTTTCGATTCCGGTTCTCATCCAGGACTTCAATCCGGGCGGACACACGATTGACGCGCCCTTCATCAGCGATCTGCACCGTCAACATGGGAATTTCAAGTACGCGAAACTTGAGGAACCTCTCATCATCGACAAGCTGGTCCGCATCCGGGACCAGGTCGGTGACGCCGTGGGGATCCTCGAAGGCTGGGGGGGCATGTACATGCTCGAGGCGATTCCTCTCGGCATCGTCGGAATCATGCCCGGCGTCCCCTACTGCGACCTGCTGGATCACATCTACAAGGCCCGCGAATCCGGCGACGACGACCGAGCCTACGATCTCTTCGCCGCGGCAATGCCGATGATGTTTTTCTCGCTTCAGGACCTCGAGCTTTTCCTCCAGGTGGAAAAGCGAATGATGGTCCGGCGGGGCCTGTTTGAGTCATCCCACGTACGAAACCTCACCTTCACACAAACCGAGGACGTGCTCCGTCACGCGGAGTTCCTGATCGATCAGATTCTTCGGGTGATGAAGAATGAGGACCTATGCTGAACGGGTCTTCCTCCCCCGTCAGATGTTTTTCCGCATCCACTCGAGGCACCGGGCATAAGCGACACCGCTGTCCTCTTCCGGCGGCCCCTCCCACTCCGCCAAGTAGGGCCCCGCATACCCGGCTTTTTTCAGTGCAGAGACAGCATGCATCAGATCCACCTCCCCTTCCCCGTGGACGGTGCCGCAATAGGTGTTTTCACGCTGTGTCCCTGTGCAGTCTTTCAGATGCGTGTGCCGCGCGTGGGACGCAACCCGGTCGTAGATGCTGCGGCATTCATCAACGGAATACCCCGCCCACCGGTAGTTCGCCGTATCCAGATTCGTACCGATCCGCGGTGAATTCGCAGTTTCCAGCGCCGTCAAAAGGGTCTCAGGCTGGTTGGTCACGAGTCCATGGTTGTCAACGGCGAGGTAGACGTCATCCCGTTCGGCAAATTCAATGCATCGCTTGAGGCACTCTCCAATCGCCCGACCCTCTTCTTCCTTTGGCACTTCATCCTTTGAACTGCCGCCTTCCGTGCGCAAGACCTTCGCGCCCAGCAATACGGCGACTTTGGACAACCGGTCCATTCGTGCGACCTGCGCCACGATCGCCGCCTCGTCCAGGTGGACAAAATCATTGCCCGTGGCCAGAGCACTGGCGGCCAGCCCTCGCGCTTCCATTTTTTTGCGCAGGGCCTCCGCTTCCTTTTCCGGCTCCTGTTTTGTGTCAGACCAGACGTCCCCGCATTGAAATTCAATCACATCGAATCCCGTCTCCGCAACGTAGTCCAGGAACTCGTCTATCGTGTCGCCGGGCGCCCGGTAATGAATAATTCCAAAATGCATGTTCCTATTTCTCCTCGTTGTTTTTCGTCATGCAAACCAGTACGAGAACAGTTTCGCATTCTGCGCGGTAATCCTTATCCGGGCAGGCAGCCCGGCCTGAAGTTTCCAATGGCGGGGCAGGCTCTCGTATTCCTGGGTTCCCAACCGCTCTGGACCCGTCTCCGCCAGCGTTCCATGCGTCTGTGGGCCTCCCCACGGATTCGGAATCTTCCGGAGATCCGGGAATCGCACTGACGTGTCGCAATGATCTCCGGTGATGGCTTCGGAGGCGTCAAATCCGGGGTAGGGCGTCCCGTCGGGCTGGCATATCGACACCACAACGCGTCCGCCCGAGGCATCGACATTCAGGTGAAGCTCGCCCTGCTCCGGCCACTGAATGGTCCGGGTCAGCAGATGGCCGGGGACCGCATCCGCGTCCAGCGAGACCCATCCGTCACGACGAAGCCTCGCCGCGCCGATGCACCCGAAGCCTGATGGCGCTCCTTTTCTGAACTGCTGCTCCACTTTCCTTTCATACTCGGGCATCGTCCCGTGGCCGATCTGGTTCCCCGCGTAAAAAAACCACATCGTGTCGTCCACAACCACCGGCAAGGAACTGTACCACGCCAGTCCACAATCAAACTCGTCCGGCCGGCCCCGCGGAATGAAGGGCGCTCGTCCTCCCAGCCGCTCCCAGGTCAAAAGATCCCGGCTTGCGACGAGCTGCCAGTGGTCCGGGCCCTGCTGATTCGCCGATCCATGGCGATGGTTCTCGTAGCACGCGTCGAACACAAGGAGCATCCCTATGTACAGATCCTCATATGGGATTACAAGCAGGGTGTAAAATTCGCAGCGCCGGTCTGTGTAGTTGTCCATTTGAAGCCAGCCTTCGCTCAACGCCAGCTCGATTCTCTCCATGGCCATCTGATCGTCCAGCGAATCGGGCGTGAGAATTCTCACCGGGTCGGACCAGTTCCGAAGATCCTCGGACCGGAGCAACGCCTGTACGCGGCGAGTGGGACGAGTGTCGCTCGATCCGTCGAATCGCCCCACGCCCACGCACCAGCGCGCCGCGCCGATGTACCGAGGCACATTGCTCCCCGAGGGATACCCCGGCAGCCCCCCCCGCCCCGTAAGGGGTCGGGTGCCCTTGGTTAAGAGGAAGGTATCGCCCGCGCCGAAAATGTCTATGGACGACGACGCAGACCACTGCAATCCATTCGCGGAAGTCAATAGATGCTGCCCCTTTTCGTGGCTCCAGCTGACACAGCGGTATAACTCATCCGCCGGAGGAACAACCCGGTCATCCGCCCCATGCACAAGCTGAAAAACTTCCGCATCCAGCAGGTTGTTATTCCTCGATCCGTCGAACGCCACGAGGCCCAGATCCGGCCGTTCCCATGACACACCATCGGAAGACTTCGCGATGCACGCGCGATGGCCTCCGCCTTCCGAGGACACCGCATACCACATCCGGAATTCCTCCGCATCGCTGTCCCACAGGGTTGCGTTCTTGGACCAGATCCCCTTTCCTTCCCACGGTCGCTCCGGTTTGAGGATGGGATTCGACGGATGCTTTTGCGGCCGGTTCAGATTCCTCGTGAGCTGATGGATCTCCCCCACATGGTGGTCATCGACAAAAAGGCAGCGTGGACTGGGTGTCGTCTTCATAAGCGGCAACGTGATCGCAAGTAAAGCGGTGAACAGCGTTAGCGGCAATGACAATTCAGGCCCGGGCTGGTTCAACAGGGAGAAATCGGGATCCAGCAGGAACCTGAACCGCAATTCCTCCACTCCGCAAACCTCGCCGGGCCAAGGGCTGATCGAAGGCGACAACAAGCCTCGTTAAAAACAGAAACAGAAGCGCATCGCCCCCGGCTAGGACGCCCCCCTTCCCGCTCATGTTCGGGAGAGGATCCACCAGTCTACCCACAGCGGCTCAAGCCTCTGCGATACGAACTTCCACGCCTTCCTCCAGCGAACATTCCACACCGTTCAATATCGCCTGGATCTCGAGCGTTTCCTCCAGTGGGACAGGCGCGTCATCACCAAGGAAGAAATCGCGGACGCGAGCAAGCAGATTGTCATAAAGGGTGTCGCTGGCCCCCACCTGGAAGACCGATACCTTATCCGAAGACTGGAGACGCCCCCCGTAGAAAAAGGCGCCGTCGTTCAACTCGACGACGGCACGCCTGCCGTCGTCGTAGACGATTGTGGTAATGATCCCCTTTTCGTCCCTGCGCGCATACAGCGTCTTCGCCCCCAGGCCCATTGCCGCGGTCATCATTTCGAACGTATGCACACCATACCAGACCACATCGCTTCCGGATGCGGCCTTCCCAAGGGGGCCGTATACATTGCAAAGGTCCGGACGGGGGACGGCTTGACTCGCCTCCTTCAGGCCCCGCACGAACCGGAGAGATGAACTGGACCAGAGTCGAACCCCATTTGCTTCCGCCAGGGACGTGATCCGCCGTCCATTATCCAGCGTGTCGGCGAGGGGCTTATCGAGAATCACCGGTTTGCCCAGGCCCGCTACCCGCTCGAAGTACTCCAGGTG
>CAZTAB010000209.1:0-9601 GCA_964611475.1 uncultured Verrucomicrobiota bacterium
CGGTCTCGACCCCGATGGCGACATGCTGGTGAACAGCAACGAGTTCGCCTCCGGTGGCGACCCAACCAATTCGGACAGCGACAACGATGGAATCGATGACGGAACCGAGTTCGCCAACGGTACCCTGGTAAACCGGGCCGACAGTGACCTGGACGGGCTCGACGATGGATTCGAGTACTCCGTCCTCGGTAGTGACCCGAAGGATTGGGACAGCAATGACAACGAGGTCTCCGATGGCGATGTCTATCAACTCGGCTTTGATGATCCTTCCGCTCCGGTCACCAACCTGAACCTGTTGGCCAGTTGGGACTTTGAGTCTCCGGAGTCAATTGCCGGCTGGACGCACCTTGCACCAAATCCTGCGGCACCGTTCGACCTGTGGCACCTGTCGACCGCGGATCCGGATCCGGGACAAAGCGGGGACGGCATCCTTGAGGTGAACGAGCGGACCTCGTCCACTGCGTGGAGGCTTTCCAACGACCCCGGTGGATCGAGCGTTGACGCCACCTATAATTTTGCAAACCTCAAGATTATCGGGGATTTGGTGTCGCCGACGGTGGACGTTTCCTTCGTGTCGAATGCCTACGTGTCCTGGAATGAATATGTGGACACGGAAGCCGGGATGGATGTCACGCGTGTGTTTGCCAAGGTGTCCACGAACATCATTGCCGTGCCCGTGAGCCCTGCTGCATCTGGTTCAGGGTCGGGGTGGGTACATCGGACGGCGGAAATTACGGAGTTTGCCGGTGAGGCGGCCCCGATCACGCTGATTTTCCGATTCCAGACGTTGAATAGCGAGAACCAGAACTTCCGCGGATGGTGGGTCGATGATGTCAAGATCTACGAGGCCGCAACGGTAGGGGGGTGGGTTCGCTCCAATCACGGGGCACCGATTCAGGAGGCGGATGTGATTCTGCAGGGGCGCGGAGGCATCACGAACCGGATCTCCGGACACGCGGTGGTCAGGCCCGGGAAGATTTTCGGCCGAGCCCGGACCCTCGATGACGGAAGTTACCAGCTTCGCGGGGTGCCGTTTGGGAATTATTACGTCAAGGCCGACTCAACTATTCATGCCGCTGAATTCTGGAATGGTCCGCTGATGAGCAATGACACCTATGCGTTTGGTGGACATTTGAATCCGGGAGTGGGCAGTCGAGAAGTCGCCGAGGGAGGCGGGGTGCTGGATCTGCTGTACACCGGCAGTGGTGGCGCAGACGGATCCGCACACTTCGAATTGGGCGTGGGCAGCAGCCGGGGTTTCCTGGGAGTCGGGGCGGATGTCGCCAACACGGTCACCCTCAACGGGCTTCCGGCCACCGTCTGGAACGGAGTGAACATCCCGGACGGGGCGCAGTACATTCCGTACTTGGCGGATCCGGAGAACCCCCTGACCCATCGGCAGCCTGACTGGATCGACAATCCAGCGCAGCCGAACCTGCTTGGCGAACTGGTGAGCGGTTTGTACACGCCATACGTACAGAATACCGGTGTGTTGTACCCTGTCCCGACTCTTGAGGTGCGGGAGGCGGAAACAACCCGGATAATGATTGCGACGAACCAGGCGGTGGGCCGACTCTTTGTTACATCCGCGGATCTACAGCCGCATCCGATTTTCATCGATGGCCAGGACACCGGATTGACTTCACCCGCAAACGTGGTTATTCGCGCCGGCGATCACAAGGTTCAGTTGTTCCCGGAGGGCGGGGCCAGGTGGGTGGCGCCGAAGCGGGTGACCGTCGGCATTGGCGGCAGAAGTCGTGCCGATTTCTCGACAGCCGATCTGACGGGGGCGACAGGCAATCTTCGGGTCAGGACTTTCGACGTATTTGACCAGATGGTGACGGGGGCCAGCGTGTACATTGATGGGGTGCTCGTCGAGTCCGGGGATACGGTCTCGGGAGGCTCCTCCACGCCGCTGACTGTGGAGGGCATCCAGCCCGGATTTCACGAGGTTGCGGTCGTTCTCGACGGATACATGACGGTTCCAATTCGCCAGGTTGCCGTGACATCCAACTACACTGCGTTGGCGTCGTTTCATGTCTTCGAGTCCGATCGGGACTACGATCGGGTCGGGGATCGAACGGAAATTGCCGGGTACACCAACGAATTTCTGTTCACGCGAACTGATGACCCGGATGCGGACGGACTGACCAATCTGCAAGAGTTCGAGCAGGTTGCTCTGCATAACGTGGTGCTCGACATATTTGATCCCGATACTGACGACGACATGCTGACGGACGGGGAAGAAGTCGGATACGACGGAGTTACCAATCATCTCGCGTTGTCACTGCTGTGGACCAATGCGGCCGTGCAGACCCAGTCCGTCAGTTCGCTCTTCTCGGGATCCTTTTTGGATGGGGTCGACTTTTTCGAAAACGGGCACTACGTAGCGTCCATCGAGTGTGATCAGTTTGACGCAGGATCCATTAGCCAGCAGGTGGCGCAGGGCGTGCCTGTTCCTACAGTCAGGCCGGTTGTAACGGTGTTTGAGGATATCCCGGCCTTCCCTGATGAGGCGCGCGTGACCAGCGGTCATCCGGAATTCGACCTGATTTATTCCGACACTCTCCCGGATTCGGTCGACACGGACGGTGACGGATTGTGGGACGGCTTTGAGGCTCTGTACAACAGCTCAGCCTTCAATGGAATGGTAACGGCAAACCTGAACCCGCTCCTCTGTGGCCGGGCTGGCGAGGACCCCGACGGGGACGAGTTGTCAAACCTGGACGAGTTCCTGGGGCCCGACGGGATTGCAAATACAAACGATATGCTGAACCCGATCGACTTCGACACTGACAACGACTTCATGTCGGACGGATTCGAGATGCAGTACGCCCTCGACCCGCTGGATCCTTCAGACAACGTCCTGGATCCAGACGGCGACGGGCTCTCCAACCTCGGGGAATTTCTTCTCGGTTCAAGTCCGCTCAACGCCGATACCGACGGGGACTTCCTGCCGGACGGTGCGGAAGTTGATTTCGGGTCCGACCCCAACGCTATCGACACAGACCAGGACGGTCTGCTTGACGGGCGGGAAGTGTGGGACCGGGATATGGATGGAGTCTTCGACGGAGGCTTTTTCAATACCCTTCCCGGAAGCGACATCGATGGGGATGGATACGCCGGGGGGCCCACTGATTTTGATACCGATGGGGACGGGATGCCTGACGGCTTCGAGGTCCTGGAGCCCTCATTCGGGACTCCTTACGAGGACCTTTCAGTCTTTACTCTGGAGTGCCAGTTGAATCCGTTGAACCCGCTTGATGCGAACCTCGATTGTGACGGCGATGGTCTCTCCAACCTGCAGGAGTTTCTCATTCGCGATGCGCAGTTTGGGACACATCCCCTTTCCTTCGATCCGGGGCTCGATCCGGTTTCGACGTTGTGGAGACACTCGACTGATCCATTTGATGCTGATACCGACGGTGACGGGATGCCTGACGGCTTTGAAGCGTTGAATGGACTGCACCCGCAGGATCCTTTCCCCACGACGCTGGCTGGGCCGTCGACCAACCGTGTGGTTGGCTTTCCCGCCGTGGGGATCAGAGGCGACCTGGATAATGATGGGTTGTGGAACCTGCGTGAATATGAGGTCAGATTCCTGATCGACCCGGAGGTTGACGCGAATTCGCCAACCCTGTTGAGCACCCACCCATGGTTTGGAGACACAGACCAAGACGGGCTGCTGGACGGTGAAGAGGACCGTATCATGCGAACGAATCCGCTCAACGAGGACACGGACGGCGATCGCCTGCTCGATGGCAGCAGCATCAGCCGCGCTGGTGCCATGGGGGAAGTGGAAAGCATTCTCCGCACGAACGTCCTGGACATGAGCGAGCAAATCGCGACCAACCATTTCGACCAAGCGCTGAATGACCTGTGGATGCTCACATGGCAGCCTGGTTCAAGAGCCCGGGAGAGCTTGCCCTTCTGGGTCCCCGTAACGGTGTCCAGCAACAGTCCAGCGCCTCCGGGGCGCTGGGGACACGCGGCGTACTACGATCCAATCAATGTCTGGGAGGAGGACGGCGAAGGCGCGCTTCAGCCGGTTCTCGACAATCGGTCCGTGGTGGTGCTCGGTGGCCGCGACGGGGTGACCAAGTACTCCGATGCATGGCAGTTCTCTGTTCGAAGCAACTCGTGGCGGCTGGTCGAGTCCATGACGGATTCAAACATCGTGCTCAGTGGCTCCTATGCCAGCACCAACGGAATGAGCGAGTTTTCTGCGATCCCATTCTTCAGTGAGATCAACACCGCGCCGGACTTGGGCCCCGAGGTCACGTGCCAGGATCGACCGGGCAGCCAACGGTATCTGGATGGCCATATCGGTGGAGGCTGGAACAACGAATATCTATACCACGGCAATTTGAGGTCCCAGTTCTTCAAGGGGGAGGACACACCGCTGGACCGGACGGACTTTGTCACTACGGATAGCAACGCGTTCGACTTTGTCTCGGGTGCCGTGACGGACTCTGTCTCGGTCGCGGGTGCAACCGTCATGCCGATTGGCGGTGGGTTCTCTCAGGCCGGAATGGCCGATGCATGGTCTGCATCAGGGTGGAGATTTACCCTCGTTCCGCCGGACGCAGGGGAAGAGGAGGTCACGTTGAATCTGGGTGCTGATTGTGTCCAAGTCTTCAGCGCAGAGGTCATCTTTGACGTTGCGGTGCCGCCTACGAATGATCTTCCGTTTGAAATCGTATTCGAGGTCTCAGGGCTCACCGGTGATTCCCCTGGTGATTATGTGGAGGAAGAGGGAACAGCGCCGTCCCAGCGGCTGGAAGCCCCGTTCTTTAACTCTGTGGCAGTGACGGCGTCCGTTCCAGCCGACGCAGCAGGGCCGATCGTGGTGGATGCCACCGAAGCCTTCATCGAGTTGCAGGACGTATTCAACGGAACAAACTTCGGCGTGGTTGCAACCTCGACCAACACGAACACGTTCGCACACGTCGTGAAGGATTCAGCGTCCGTTCGCATCATCTCCCTTCCCCAGTATTTCGTCATCAACGGGTTTCCGACGGAGCCCAATTGGCGATCCCCCACCATGATGGTCGGCGTAGGTACATCGCCTAATGCGCGCGAATACAAATCCTCTCCGCTGGCGTATGACTGGGAGCGGAAAACGATGGTTCAATTTGGCGGCATCGATGGAAACGAGATTTTTGACGATACCTTCGAAGGCCTTATCGAAGATGTAACGCCGGACGACATGGAGATTAATACCGTCACCTGGAGCCGGATTGGCACAACGAACCTGTTAGCCTCGGCCCCTGCGGCGAGGTACGGACACTCCACATGTTACGACGCGGAGCGGGACGTGGTCTTCCTCTTTGGCGGATTCAACGAGAATCATGAACCCCTGAACGATCTCTGGACCTACAGCGTGGTGAATGACGCCTGGACGGAGGTCGTTTCGTTCCAGGACACGCAGCGTCCAAACGCGCGTGGCGGGGCATCGATGATCATGTTCGGGAGCAGTGAATACACCGGTGGCGACTCAAGGACGACGTCCAACGAGAAGAACCTGCTGGTTGTCTTTGGCGGAACCGATGGGGATATCTACTTCAATGACACATGGGTCTTTTATCCCGACTACGTCTCCGAATCCATCATCACTTCAAACACTGCCCGGTGGCTCCTGTCTCAGCCACACGGAGAAACAGGAGGACCGCCAGCCAGGGCATATGCGTCCTTCGTATATGCGCAGAACGGGGAGTTGGTTGTTGATGAGGAAACCGGGATTATGGAAGGGGACTCGGGAGGAAGCAGCGCGGACCGGGATGGAGGAGAGAGCGACGAGTCGCTCGCGGTCGGGTTCCTGTTCGGCGGGCGTAGTGGAACCCTGCCGACGGGGCGGGACACGGATGACGACGATGTCGAGGATGCTGTGGAATTCGAACTGGGGGGACCCGCGGCTGGTCGTGACCCGAGGGTCAATGCGCTCGTGGTTACGGACACCAACAGCACGGAAATTCTGCCGTACGCGTACAAGCGGATTGGGGCCCCTTTTGGCCTCGTTGCCGGGGACATTGATCCGCCCACGGATCGGACCGCGATTGCGACATTTGAATCGGTCTCCTATGAGCAACGGCAGCACGGAACAAGCTGGTTCCTGCCCACCCAGTGGCATCCCAACGAGGGCCCGCTGGGGACCGAGCCCACAGCATTTGACATCGGCCCTGGCGGATATGACGGATTCCTTCCTGAATACACGAACCAGTGGTGGCATCGGTTTGGCGGGCAAGTCACCTCCGACCCCAGGGACGTCTGGGAACTGGGCGTGCCGGACAACAGCCTGGTTGGGCTGCAGGCGGCGCCGGAGAGTGCTCACAGCGGTCGGTGGGTGTACGGGACTGATCTAAATGGAAACTATCCCCTGAACGCCGTCATGGAGCTCTATTCGCCGGTGCTCAGCCTGACCCTTCCGGCGGTGGACTCCGTGTTTACGAACGTGGTGCTCTCAAACAGTTGGTTCATGAGTTTCTATGAATGGGTGGACCTGGAGGATGGGAACGACTTCGTACGAATCGATGCGGTGCGGCCGAGTACTCCGTCGGATCTGCAGACCCGGGATCCGCTGGGAACGGATCGCCCGGCGGTGCTGGTCCTGGGTGACCGGAATAGTGGTCACAACACGGATGGGCAATGGCGGAAGCAAATTCTGCCGCTGGAACATCTCGGCGGGGAAACCAACATCTATCTGCGATTCACCCTGAGTTCGGACTCCAGCGGGGTGGCGGGGGGGTGGTATCTCGATGACGTGGCAATCTTCCAGGCCGGGCAGATCGGCGGGGTTGTTACGGATGCCGATGGACACCCAGTGGCCGGTGCAGAGGTTACCCTGCTTGGCGCAAACTTCAACAACCGTGAGCAGGACAAGACCTTTACTGATTCTCTGGGCCGGTACAAATTTGGACCCCTGGTCTTCGGTCACTATCAGGTGGTCGCTGGGGAGGACGTGATCCAGGTCCACCTGACGCCGGAGAACAATGATGTCACGGCCGTGCCGGCACCCGGATTGATGATCTCGAGTTTCACTACAATGATGACAGGACCGGATATGGCGACTGTGACCTGGGGGGCAATTCCTGGGTCCGACTATACGGTTCAGGTAAATAGCGATATGATGACGACGAACTGGACCGACGTGGGTTCACTGACCGCATCGAATGTGGTGGAGGCGGTTACCGATCCTGCGCCCCCGGCCCCGAATGCGTTCTACAGGGTCCTGCGGGTGGGGCCATAAGGCGAAATTTAAAAGAGTGATACGTAAGAAAAGAGTGGTTCAAACGGGTTGGTTTTCGGTTTGACGCTGTGGTGACGTGCAATTAGTGTAGGCATTCGTTTTCATTCAAGGAGAAGAGAGACCCATGAAAAAATTACGATCGCTCATTCTGATGGGCGGATTATTGGGAATCACGGCCGTGTTCCTTAGTTGCGACTTTTCCAGCGGCGGTGATGTGGGATTCAACACATCCAGGGCGCATTTGGAGGTGAACTTCTCCGGCCAATACCTGGGGGTGCTGGAGGACGGCAAGGCGGTCAGCATGACTTCAGGGGGACCGATAACCAGTTTTATGATTCAACAGGCCGGGAACACTATCGAAGTCATCGACAGCAACGGGCAGAAGTACCGGGGCGTCTTGGGCGCGCCTGGAGCGCTCCTGAATCCGGAGTCCTCGACCGTATTGCCAGTGGGTGCGCAGCTTGCAGTTTTTCAGGCTTCCTGGGAGGGCAAGGACGGTGTCGCCGCCAAAGACGTGAAGTTCACCGGTGTGATTGATGTCGTAACAGTCGACCGCGTGGAGGGGGACTCCACGGACCAGAGCATTGATACGGAAACCAGCCTGGAGGAGAGCGAGGAACGTGAAGGCCCCGTCCTGATCGAGGATGGTGGCGGATTGACCAACATTTTCGATGTCAGCACGAGTGAGTCCTCAAGCAGTTCGACCAGCACCAGCACCAGCCGGGAGATCACGACAACCTTTGAACTCTCGGAGAATAACAGTCAGCTTCGCCTGAGGGGGACCTGGATCGAGGAGGGAGGCCTTGTTGCGCAGGTCGGCGCGGCTTCGCCGGGTAACGGCTTCTTTATGGGTCGTGCGATTGTCGAGCGCGGTGGCAATAGCGGAAACTGCGGTGGTGGAAGTGGCAGCGGTGACAGCGGATTTGGCAGTGGCAGCAACTCCGGCAGCGGCTCGAGCGGCAGTACGGGAGGCAACTCCAGCAGCAGTGGAGGAAGTTCCCGCGGTGGAGGGTCTTCCCGCTAGGCTACCTGCTGCGCTACAGGGCTTCGAATCTCTAGGTTGCAGACAAATGATCCGGAACGGCTCGGGTTACCCCCTGAGAGTCGACTTTGATCCAGCTATTTCCGTTCCAGAATCAGCGCGAGCCGTTTGCTTGTTTTCTCCGGGATTCTATCCGGTTCCGTCATGACGGCACAGTCCAGAGCCCGCTTGCACTCACACTCCGGGCGTTTGCGAATGTGTGCTGCCACGTTGATGAGGAGTGATTTCGCAAACTCCGTGTTCGCGTTGACGTTTTGAACCACCATTTCGACGCTCACCGAGTCTCCAGACTCGTGCCAGCAGTCGTAATCCGTGACGAGGGAAACTGGTCCGTAGCAGATTCCTGCCTCCCGGCTAAGTTTTGCCTCCGGCAGGCTTGTCATGCCGATCACATCGAAATCCAGTTTGCGATAGACCGCTGACTCAGCCCGCGTGGAAAAGGCCGGACCCTCCATGTTGACGTAGGTCCCACCGGCATGAACGGAAGAAGCGTTTCCTGACTTTGCGGCGAGGACGCCAGGAGCCAGATCGCGTAGCAGGGCGTGTACATGAAGGCAGACGGGATCTCCGAACGGTATGTGGGCCACGATTCCGTCACCGAAAAACGTGTGGTTCTGCTTGGTGCGGTCGTAATACTGGGATGGGAGGACGATGTCCCGTGGGGATATGTCCTCCCGAAGGCTGCCCACTGCGGAAAACGACAGAATGGCCTCCACTCCCAGGCGCTTGAATCCGAAGATGTTCGCGCGGTGGTTGATCTCAGATGGAAGGTACCGGTGTCCACGACCGTGTCTGGGGAGAAATACGACCTGGGTTCCCATCAGGTTTCCACTGACATAGGAATCGCTGGGCGAGCCGAACGGTGTTTCGATCACGACCTCAGACGTGTCTTGCAGTTCCTCGATTTCATAGAGACCGCTGCCGCCTATGATGCCAAGTTTCATTTCTGGGTCGCTGGATTGTGAGGCCTGCCTGACTCCCGGCCCCTGATTATAATGGTGGCTGGCACAAATAAAGCACTAGTAACGTGCAGACCTCAAACCTTTTCGATGACGCCATCCCAGTCGTGATGCTGACCTGTCGCCTTGTTCCTTGTCCTGTGAATCGTGGTCCTGCTTCTGCACCCTTGCGTCTGGCATTCGGGTTGTGTCTGTCACCGCTTAGTTTTCGCTGCTCCCGGTCATTACCTCTGCCTTGGCGCTTTCATTCTCCTGTAATGGCTTTGCGTAGTACGGGTAGCCATCCCCCTCATGACCGGGGGCAATGTGTTTCCAGCGTTTGTAGGACCAGAGCCAGGACTCCGGATGTGTCTG
>CAZTAB010000210.1:0-6744 GCA_964611475.1 uncultured Verrucomicrobiota bacterium
CCGGGTGGTCTTAAAATTATGGACAACTCCGTTGAATACCGCATCGACCAGACTACAGAGAGCAAGACCGTCGAAAAAGCGCGCCGCGCAGGGCGCGATTACAAATTAGAAACCGTATACCGTGCTGACGGCCCGAAGGGCGCCCACAAGGCCGCCGCGGAAATCTCTGCTCTGTCCGAAGAAGCCACAAACGCCCGTACCACCGTCATTGCGGCCGCCATGCCCGCCTCCCGCGCGGTGACTCGCTGGCTCGGGACACCCTTTTTCGCTCTGGGCAAAGCAATGCGGGTACTTCCCTCCATGCTTGATCTACAGCTCCCCTTTCCGCTCGAAAGCTGCTTCTACTCGTTCGCCGCCCTGGGAAAAGAGCCGGGGAAAGGATATCGGGCCCTGGCTATCGCTTCCCGCCGCGACGATGTTTACAGCCGCCTAAAACAGTTGAAGGACTGCGGAGTCGATCCGCTCGTGCTTGATCATGAGGCACTGGCCCTCTGGCACCGGGCCACCCAGGAAAAAGCCCCCACACCGAACGTGTTCCGAGTCGTCTTACATACCGGACCGTCCGCCTGGACTCTCGTCGTGGGACAAGGATCAGGTTTCCTCTCCTCCCATGCCTTTCGAATCGCCGACGAGAACGTCGAGGCATCATCCATGGTCCCCCGGATCCAACGGATTCTCCGGTCCCAATGCAATGCTCCAGATCGCACCGTCGAGTGGATCTGGACCGGGACCGGAATGGGGGGGGACCGGGACCGAGAAGGAATTGAGTCCAGGTTGCAGGAAGACCGGCGAGTCGAATTTCAGCTCGTGAAGGACCCCGCTACATTTCTCGCGCGCTCCCTCGCCGCACATGCACTATCGCCGGACATGACACAGTGGAATCTACGCCGGAACGAAATCGAACACCCGGGTTGGATCCGGGCTCGCACGCGATCACAGAGGAAAGCATCTGTCGCCTGCATGGTTGTCGGCCTGCTGCTGATCGCAACAAATCTGGCCTGGAGATCCGTACTGGACAGGGAAAACCGCCAGGCGCAGGAGCAGGTGACATCCTTGGCCACCGAGATAACCGGTCTGTCTGCACAAGCCATTCCCCGGGGACTCGAACTCCACACGGTGAAAACCCACTTCGACAAGAACCGTCCATCCGGCGATCCGTTCGCCCGAGCGCTATCGCCCGGTGTCAGCCACGCGCTCTATACGCTGACCGCCGCCGCCGCCTCGCATGGCTTGTCGATTACAGAGTTCCGGACATCCGATGACACCTCGACATTCGAAATGTGGGGCGGCGCGAAGACTTTCAACGCCTGCCATGAGGCACAAGCCGATCTCGCGCGCGGGGGGTACAAGGTGGAAGTGGAATCGGGCGACGCGGCTGCCGGTGGACCAGTGCGATACCGAATGAGCGGAGCCTTGCAGTATGAGTGAACGAACCCTGGATCGAGTCCTCCTGATTCTAGCGGCCATGCTCGCGACTGTAGGGGTCGTCATGAGCGTGCAGACCCTGAATCGAACCGGCGAACGAACATCACAAATTCGCGACAAGGTCGAGCGGGAGGACTCGCTGCGGAAACTCAAAGCTTCCGCCTCCGGCTCCGCGAGGTCGGCCTTGGATGAACTGGATTATGGGAAGCCACCCGACCTCAGGAACGTAATTGATACGCTGCTCAAAGGATCGGAACCGGCGATAAAGCTTCGCGATCCAGTCCCGATTCAAGGGCCCTGGTTTCTGCATGCCGCAGACCTTAAGATTCCGGAAGTATCCATGCAAAGCCTCGCCCCGATCATCGCGGGGATCGAGAGCGAGAAGCCTCCCTGGCGGGTTACCGGCTGCGCCATCCATGCGACCGGAAACCAGCCCGGAACGGTCCGTGCCTCCCTGACCCTGGAAGCGCTCTCGAAGTAACCGGAACCCACACGCACGTGGCGCGGATATCCGGCCCACACAGCAGCCCGCAACCGAAACCGGACTGAAGCCATCAAACGCAGGACGAGATGCGCGAGACAAACCGATTGCGCCCAAGCCTGGCAACCATACCGAACCACAGGGAACTCCGGCTAAAACGAAGCATCTGGGACATCCGGAATCTTCTGCAGGTCCGACCGGACTCAACGTCCCCGTAAAATCTTCGCTATCCTCTTTTGACGCTCCGCCGGCAAATCCACCATGACCGCCGCCGCGTTGGCCTCGAGCTGATCAACCGAAGATGCGGACACGATGCTTGGACCCATTCCCGGAAGCGTATGCATGTAGGAAAGTGCGAGTTGGCTGGTCTGGATTCCCCATTCAATCGCGAGGGCGGAAAGTTGCCGAAGCTTTTCCATGACGCAGGGAGTACTCAGCGCCTCCAGGCTTCGCTCGTCGTACAATCGGTCCCCCGCCCCAGACTTGTCCGGGTCCAGGTATCGCTCCGAGAGAAGCCCCTGGGCAAGCGGGCTGTAGGCGACAAATGAAATGCCGTTGGTCGCCGCGTATTCAAGCACACCGGCGTGCGCCGGGTTCTCACCTGTCAACAAGTCGAACTTGTTCTGCACCGCGATGACACGGCATCGAAGCGAACTGGATGCTTCGATTGCGCGGTAGGTCTCGATCTGATTCATACTAAAGTTCGATACCCCAAAATACCGGACCGTGCCTTCTCTCACCAGATCCTCGATTGTTTCGAGACTTTCCTCCGGCGGCGCAGTGTCATCGAATTGGTGAAAGTAAAGCAGGTCGATTCGGTCGGTCAGAAGGCGCTCGAGGGACGCGTAAACACCGTCACGGATGTTGCTGCGGCCCAGTCCGCAGTGATTCGGTGTCACGCCATCCATCAACCCGCATAGCTTCGTGCAAAGAACAATGTCCCTCCGCTTATCCAGATTCCGATCGAACCAGGTTCCAATCACGCGTTCGGAGTTCCCGGAACTATCGTTGTAGCGGTTGGCGGTATCCCAGAAAGTGACGCCGAGCTCCCAGGCCCTGTCGAGTATTTCCAGCGAAGTCTCTTCGCCCGTTCTCGCCCCGTCGCCGGTCTCCGGTAACCCCATCTTCCATGTGCCCAATCCCGCTTTCGAAGCACTCAGTCCCGACGCCCCCACGCACACAAAGGGCATCCCGCGGAACTTGTGGGTGCCAAACGGTAACTGATAAAGGCTTGGGTCGGGTTGCCGATGATTCATCAGAGCTCATCCAAGGGCTGGTCCTTTTCGTCATGTTGGCCGGCGTGTTCCGCGGACGGCCATTTCCCGCGGCATCTGTTTCACCGAATTCAACATCTCCCGCGCATGATCGATCGTTACCCGGGTTTGATCCCTTCCGCCCAGCATCCGGGCGATTTCCTCGACCCGCTCGTCCACCTCAAGGATGTTCACGCCGGTAAAGGTTCGCTTTTCTCTCACTTCTTTCTGCACAGCCAGGTGTGATGCCCCGAATACCGCCACCTGGGGGAGGTGCGTAATGCAAAGCACCTGGTGGTTTTCTCCCAGACGCCCAAGCTTTCTGCCCACGACGGCCCCCATCTCCCCGCCAATGTTGGCGTCAATCTCATCGAAAATGAGAACAGGAATCCGGTCGAGCTCGGCGAGCACCCCCTTCGTCGCAAGCATGACACGAGAAACCTCACCGCTCGATGCAATCGTTCGCAGCGCCCGCATCGACTCTCCGACATTCGGCGCAAAACCGAACTCTACCTCGTCCAGCCCGGATGACCTGAAATCATCGGATGCTTCCACCCTGACAGAAAACACGCCATGCTCAAATCCTAGGGACCTCAATTCCTCCGTGACAGCCCTCTCTAGTTTTTTAGCAGCAGCCTTCCGCTTCTTGCGCAGGGTGGCGCCCGCTTTTCGGGTGGCGACCTCGGCCTCTTCGATAAACCGGTCCAATTCCCCAATCCGTTCTTCCCGCGATGACAGATCCGAAAGCCGCCCCTTGGAGGCCTCCAGGACCAGCAGCATTTCCCCAACCGTTGGACCGTATTTCCGTTTCATCTTCTGGTACGTGGCCAGCCGTTCTTCGAGAAACTGCAGGCGGGCCGGGTCCATCTCGATTCCGTCCAGTGCCGTCTGCACTGTCCGGTACAGTTCCTGAATCTGGACCGCGGCAGATTCCGCCTCCTCCAGCCAGGGCCCGGTATCCGGCATAAGCCGGGTCAGGCCCTCGAGGGCACGTTGCGCACGCGCGAGAGAGTCGATGGCGGCGGCTTCCGAATCAACGAGCGCGGTTCCGATTTCCGATCCGAGAGACCGGATCTCCTGCGCGTTCGCAAGTGTCTGGTGCTCCCTCTCGACTTCGGCTTCCTCCTCAGGGTCAAGGTTCGCTTCCTCCAGCTCGCGAACGCGATAGGTAAGCAGGTCAATTTGTTCGGCGACCGTCTCGTCCGGCGTCTCCAATGCCTCGCGGCGTCGCCGGAGGTCCGACAACTCCGCATAGCCGGATCGATAGTCGGTGGCCTCTTTCTCGACGCGTCCATAGGCGTCCAGCAATTCCAGCTGGAAATCAGCGTCGAACAGCGACTGGTGGTCATGGGGGCCATGAAGATCGACCAGCAGAGTGCCAATCGATTTCATCACCTGCAAAGTAACGGAATGGTCGTTAATCACCGCCTGGCTCGTTCCGGATGAACGAATAACGCGTCGCAGAATCAATTGCCCATCCTCGCAGGTCGGAATCTCGTGGGCAGCGAGGAGCGCGTCGACGCCCGCTGTATCTTTCAACTCGAACACGGCCTCTGCCTGACAGCTGTCTTCGCCGGAGCGGATGGCCGTTTTGTCCGCGCGGTTGCCTAGCAGGAGGCCCAGCGCACCCATCAGGATGGATTTACCCGCACCGGTCTCCCCCGTAATCACATTGAGTCCGGGCCCGAACTCAACACGGGTCCGCTCGACCAACGCAAAGTTACAGATGGACAGGGATACCAGCATTAACAACAACCCTCCGCGGATTGTGCCTCAGGCCATGGTCAGGTTCCAATCCAATAATCGTCCCCTGATGAGTGCTACAGAAGGTTACGAAATGCCATTGCGCCAGGTGATTGCACGGGATTGGAGATCCCGCAGGGCACAGCGCCAGCCCCAGGTCCCGTGCCTCATCGCCCCATTCACATCCCAAACCCGCGCCTACAGCCAAGCGGCTGGGCGTATCATTATTCATCGATCATGTGACCTCAGACCGGGTGATGTAGCGGGACTCTTTTGCGGATTGAATTGCGGCGACCCCAATTGCAACGGTCTCGGCTGCTTGAGCAATCGTGTTTTCTTCCGACTGTTCGCCTCGCAGCACACAGTTCACTGCGTAGTCGAGAGAGGCCCGCAACGGGCCGTACATTACTCCTCCGACCTCGACGTCATAGTAAGGGTTGGGAAACTCCACTCCACCCGCCCGATAGTGGTAGAAATCCACGCCGGGTGTCCTCAGTTCAAAGGACCCGCTCTCACACGCCACACTGCACCGATCATCCGCTTCATACCCAGCCCTGTCGGGAAATGGCCATCCGGCCTCGTAACATCCGGTAACACCATTCTCGTATTCCACGAGCACGGAAATCGTATCGGGCGCATGCTCTCCGCGATATCTTCCCTCCATGGCGACAACTCGCGCAAACGGCGCATCCGCATACCAGGATCCGATGTTGAAGTCATGTGCCAGCATGATCAAAGCCGGGTGCGCACGGCTGTAAATCGCCTTCTCCCACAAGGCCCGCATGCGACGCAGATACATGTGGAACACGCGACCATACTCCGGAATCATGTTTTTTATTTGCCGATACCGGGTCTCAAAACGAAGCAGATGGCCGCCGAATGCAATGATGTCGCGGGATGCCTCCATCATCGCATTGACATCGTCCATGTTCGTGGCCAGCGGCTTCTCCACGTAAATCGCCCTTCCCGCCCCCGCCACCGCCAGGAAACTTTCGCGGTGCGCCGGCTCGGGCGTGACGATGGAAACCAAACGAATCCCTTCGTCGTCTAGCAGGTCCGCCAGGCTGGCACACACGCGCGCGCCGAAGCGGTCCCCCAAGCCCTTCGCCTTCTCTACGTCCAAATCATGGATCGCCGCAATCTGCACCCCCGGCATGCAGTCATAGTGTTGCGCATGCGCCTCGCCGAACCGGCCCGCGCCCACAATTCCTACTTTCAGTTCATTCATTGCCGCACCTCTCAGCCAACAGACAACCTGGAGGGATCATTGCTCAAGGTAAGCGCGAAAGGCAAACATCAGCTGCCGTTATTCGTTGCTGCTGGAAACCGGATGGACGTAGGATCATGGAATGAAGCGTCCAAATATCCTCTTTATCCTGAGTGATCAGCAGCGATGGGACTCCGTCGAATGCTATGGCCGACCCATTTTCCCCGGGCTGACGCCGAACCTGGACAAAATGGCGGCCGAGGGCGTGATGTTCCGGCATGCATTCACGCCCCAGCCGGTGTGTGGACCGGCCCGTTCCTGTCTTCAGACGGGGCAGTACGCGACCGAAATTGGATTTCACACCAATCACCGCGGCTTAAAGGACGGACAGCGCACGATCGCTCACTGGATGTCCGATGCCGGATACCAAACCGGCTATGTCGGCAAATGGCACATCTCCACGCGGTGGCACGAATCCTCCCATGTCGGCACCGCTCCCATTCCGATCGAGCGGCGCGGCGGATATGCCGACCACTGGCTTGCCGCAGAATGCCTCGAATACACCAGCCACGGCTACGAGGGATTCCTCTACGACATCAACGGGGAACGCGTCGATTTTGAGGGTTATCGCGTGG
>CAZTAB010000211.1:0-3476 GCA_964611475.1 uncultured Verrucomicrobiota bacterium
GGATTAAAATGGAATCCTGCACCCATTGGTTCGAGGGGAGTAAGGATGTCCTGAAACATGATGATTGCATCGACTCCGAATCGGCGTGGCAGTAGAGAGATTTTTATCGACATGTCCACATCCCGGAAAAGCTCTTCCAGAGGCCTTCCGTCTTCCTGTCGAAGACGTCGATATTCAGGATCACAGCGGCCCGCCTGACGCATCAGCCAGACAGGCAGCTTGTCGACCGACTCTCCTCGGCACGCCTTTAGAAACCGGTCATTTCGAGGCATGCGCGGATGTCTCCTGCGCGTACCCCGCGTCCGGCCCGGCAGGTTCCGGCGGCGTGCTCTGCCAGCAGGCTTTCCCGACGAAAAAGGGCCCGAGCTGTTCGAGATACGTGGATGTCTGTCGCGTGCGGCGCATGGCTTGGACCAGCGCGCTGAGCGGATACAGTTCCGGGCCCAGCAGCCCGATTACGTAGTCATTGTCGTTCTTGTCGAGCCCGTGGCAGGCGAGCCGGATGTCATTTCCGAACCCGGTCCGGCTGAACGAGATGCCGAGTCCTGCGTGCTCCATGAGAATCGACCGCTGGTCTTCTTCCGGCAGACGGGCGAACGAGCCGGACCTGCGCAGCGGGTACCAGATTGCCCAGGGCATCTCCGGGTCAAACATCCGCCGGCGCGGACGGTGGAGCAACACCTCTTCCAGGTCGGTTTCATATCCGATCGAATACGTCCGTCCAAACATCGCAAACTCGGGCTTCGGCGTGAGACCGCGAAAGGCCCCTCCCTGGAGAAATTCCCGCATGCTCGTGATGAAAAAATTTTCATCACGGTGCGCGGTGGCAATAGCGAACCCGCGGGGATCGTTGAGATCCTGGTAGAGCACCGCTTCGAATTCGGGGTCTGAAGAAGCACGCTCCTCCATCGCCGATTGCACCGGATCAATATCGGCGCACTCGCTGAATGCCTGAACTTGCACAAACAATCGAAAATGCGCGACCCGGGGCAAACCCTGCTCGTCACGACCGGTCTCGCCGAGCGGGAATTGTTTTTCATCGTTCATGGTTCATTTCCATGATGACCCAAAGAACAGCGCAGGACAAGGACCCATCCCGGGGTTTCATCGTCCCGCAACCGTGCCAGAAGCCAGCCAGAGATTTTGTGGGCTTTGGCGGTGTTCTGTAATGAACAGGCGGTGGCCATTCTCGACGAAACCGAGGTGATGGATGCCGGGCCGCGGATCGTCGGCGTACAGCAGGGGATGGTGGGTCGGCCCTGGCAAGGCCGAAATTGGTGCTGCGCATGGAATCGGTATTTTGATCGGGTTGCCCCGGGACCGGTGGCCACTACGCAGAGCCTGCATCATCCGTTGTTTTCACGGCAGAAGGCCGGTCGCAGTATTCCTCCGGCACGGAATCTCGAAGCAGGCGTGGATGTCTCCGGGATCGATCCCGCGGGTCAGGTGCCATTCATTCCTTACAGCCGAATCTTTTTTTCCCGGCTGCTGTGGACGAATAGCATGTGAACCGGAAGACAGAGGATCACGGGGTACAGGAGCATGCACAGCAGGAGGTACCCCGGTGGCGGGATCAGGGTTTGCTGGGAGCCGAAGGGACCGAACACCCAGTTGATTGCAAGGCCGGGCGAGGTCGCAAGGAACGAGATCGGCAGCAGGACCGAGAAGATGGCGGCTTGCAGGAAGATGGCGCGGCGGTCATACCCGATCCGGAACACAAGCCAGAGCAACAACGAGGGAAGAACAATGTGGAAGATGGAAAGGAATCGCACGGGGAGCGGGATGGATCCGTCAAACATGTACTCGGTGCCGCCGATGAGATGGGTGCCCGTGAGCAGCGCGACGAAAACATCGAGTAGCCAGATCACGCCGATCACCAAAACGTCGAGAAGCTGGCTGGATAGCAGAAGGCTGCTGTTGGCCCACAGGCCGGCGAGGACCACCCAGTTCGCGAAATCGCAAATCCACAGGAAATTCTCCACACCGAAATAAATGAAGTAGGTCGGCGTCCATGTCAGGATCCACGACGTGAACGCGATCTTGATCCAGAGGGGTATCTCCCTGGATCCGCGGGGAACCTTGAGCAGGGATGAGTGGAGACCCCAATTGAATGGAGTGCGGGACGTGGGCATACCCGGATTATCCCCGGAGATTACGGCGCAAATGCGCCGACAAACTGGCCGTTCCTCAGGATCGGAACAGAATCCCGGCCGTCTGCATGGCCGGTAACGTTGATGGACTCCGACCCGATCATAAAGTCCGTGTGCAGGATGGAGACATTCACGCCCAGATCCTGTAGCTCCTCCTTGGACATCCGGTCGCCGCCCTGGATGCCGAACGTGTATCCGTTGCCGAGCGCAAAATGGCAGGCGGCATTCTCGTCGTAGAGGATATTGTGGAAGATGAGCCCGCTCTGGAAGACCGGGGAGTTCCCGTCCACCAGGGCAATTTCGCCCAGGTAGTGCCCCCGGTCGTCCATGCCGAGCCATGCCTCCAGCTGGTCCGCACCTTTCTCGGCACCGAAATCCACCACGCGGCCCTCCCTGAACTCGAACCAGGCGCCTTCGACGGAGTCTCCCATCACGTGAACCGGACGCGTGACTGCGGCGCGGCCCTCCGTGCGGCGGCAATCGGGGGTGGTGAACACCTCCTCGGTGGGAAGGTTGGGAATGAACGGGACCCCGTTGTCGCCTTGCACCGCGCCGCCGCGCCACTGGGTCTTCGGCGTCATTGCTACGCGCAGATCGGTTCCGGGTGCCTTGAAATGCAGGGTGTCGATGCCCGCGTCATTGAGCGCGGCACAGCGCCTGCCCAGCATTGCCGCGAGTTGCTTCCAGGTGTCGGCCGGAGAGTCGCTGTCAAGCCGGAGGATCGGGACCATGGTTTCCCACAGTTTGCGCTCCGCCTCCGCGTCAGCCAGGCAGTCGAAGACCTTGGCACCCCATCCGGGCGTTGGCAGGGCGGCCAGGCACCACGACAGGCGTGCCGCACTACAGGCGTCCAGCAACGGCTTTGCAGCGTTCCGGAGGGAGCGCTGGATGGCCGCGTTACGCTGCTGATCAACGTCGCGAAGGAGATCGGGCTCCTCGGGGCCAACGATTGCCATCCGGGCCCAGTTTCCATCGGACATTTCCCGGTACATCGCCCGCCGGTACTCCGGCACGTAGTCGAGCGAATCGATCGGCGCGTGCACGATGCGTGATTTGCCCACGTTCGGGTTTCCCGCATCCACCTCCACGTACGCGGCGCCGGCGCGGTACGCGGCGTCCGTCACCTTTGCCAGGAACTCGGCGTGCACCACCTCAGAGGTCAGGTAGAGATTCTGACCCGGTTGCAGGTTGAGCCCGGTGCGGACCAGCAGATCTACGTAGTTGGCCTGCAGACAATCCATTAGGGTTCGGAACTCAAGTGTTTGGTATGTATTGCTTTCCCCAGACCACGTCGCGACGCTCGTGGATATCCCCGTTGCATGACAT
>CAZTAB010000212.1:0-3315 GCA_964611475.1 uncultured Verrucomicrobiota bacterium
GACAACAGCAGCTGGTCGTGCTCGTCGCGCGGTTCGACTAAGTTGCTCATGGAGGTTTCCCTTTTCCTCTAGGCCCGGGGTAGGCTTCGCATTGGACAGCCGGATCCGTGCCCGCAATCCGGTAGCGCTTCTTCAGGACCCTGGGCACAAAACTCAGCGCGACAAATAGTAATGCCGCAACCGCAAGGATCCTCATCGTGCTCCCGGGATCGCCTCCTCCATCCTTGATGGAGGAAAAGGCGATCACATACCCGGCCGTGCCAGGCAGCATAAACAACCACGAAAGCAAAACGTAGGTCCAAAAATTGATGCGGGTGAGCCCATAGGCATAGTTTTGAAAATTAAAGGGAAAGACCGGAACCAGGCGCGTGATCATTAACATCCGCCATCCATGCGTTTCCACCCCTTCATCGATCTTGCGGAACACGGGATTCTCCCTGGCCCACCCCTGGACCGTCGGCCGCAAAGCCGTTCTGGCGAGAAGAAAGGCAAGAGAGGCACCGATCGTGGACGCGATGGAAACGTACACCGTCCCCCACAGGGAACCAAAGACCCCGGAAACCGCAGTCAGCGCAAGCCCAGGCAGAAAAAACAATGTGCCGACGATATATGCAACAACGTATACGAGAGGGCCCCAGAGCCCAAGCGATTCCAGGAAGTCATCGAGTTGATCAATTCGTTCAGGCGTCACGAAACATTTCACGAGCGCAATGACGCCGATCACAATGCCGACGATACAAACCGGCTTTACCCACCCGATCCTCCGCCGTTCCGATTCCGACATCTCAAAATTCCCCCACATCCATCCTCAACGGTAACCCACTCCCATTCACCATTGAACCGTCTTTTCATCTCAACGCCCTTGGATAGTGACAGTTCTGGTTTTCGCATTTCAACTACAGGCGGGGCACCTGCACCACGAAACACGCAATTTCTCCTTAAAACTCCCCGATTTTGTGTTTTTCGGCAAAAGTTCGGAAGAAACTGCCGGACTAGGGCGACAATAGCAAGTGGAGGCCGCGAGCCCACTCCTCTCCGGTCTTCAGTCGGCGAAAAAAATCGCCGGCTCCTGCTCCTCTCCTGCATAAAGGGCGCGGGGTTCAATCCCCCGCGCCCTTGCCCTTTCGTAAATCAGGTCACCTGACTGCCACGCGCCATGACCACCATGCCGGTACGCACGAGTTCGACGATTTCGAAGTCCGCATACATCCGCAGACAGGCATCGATCTTCTCCGAAGCACCGGTCGCCATGACAATCAACGAGTCCCGGGTAAAATCGACCGTCTTGCATCCGAAATGCTCGGCGATCTGCAGCGCCTCCGTCCGGCGCTCGACCGTGGACACCTGAATCTTGATCAGCGCCAATTCACGCACGACCGAATTCTCGCCCGTGTGCTCAATGCAATGAACGACATCGATCAGCTTGTTTGTCTGCTTGATGATCTGGTCCAGCCCTTCCGCAGAGCCCTGCGCCGCAATGGTCATGCGGGAGAACGCGCCGTCCTTGGAGGGGGAGACCACCAGCGAATCGATGTTGTAGCCACGGCGCGCAAAGACCTGCGCCACCCGGGCCAACACCCCGGGCTTGTTCGCGACATACACGCTGAGAGTGTGGATATCCGAATCGGACGTTGTTTCAATGGCCGGGTTGTCTATTAAAGCGGTCATGATTGCAATCCCTTCCTGAATGAAAAATCCCCGACGGCCAATGAATGACCGAAGCCGGAATGACAAGTGACCATTCGAACATTCCTTCTTCGGTCATTCCGTCATTCTTCATTGGTTTTCCTCAATACACTCTACGTTGAACCCGTTGGTTTTTCCTGCGGTCCCTTCGGCGGCTCAAGCAGCATATCTTCGAGCGCCTTTCCGGCCGGGATCCACGGGAACACGTTGTCGGCCTTTTCCACCTCGGCATTGATGATCGCCGGGCCGGCGCTGTACTCCAGCGCCCGGGTCAGTATCTTCTTCACGTCCGCCGGCCGCCTCAGATTCCAGGCCCTGGCATTCGGGTAGCTTTCCGCAAGTTTGACGAAATCCGGGTTGCCCTCCAGATCGACGCCGCTTTCGCGGTCGCCGAAGAACGCCTCCTGCCACTGCCGGACCATTCCGAGGTAGTGGTTGTTCAGGATGAGGACCTTGATCGGTTGTTTTTAAAGGCAGGCTGTCGCCAAGTCAGACATAGTCATCTGAAATCCGCCGTCGCCGCCCACCGCGGTCACCAGCGCATCGGGCCGTCCAAACTGCGCGCCGATCGCGGCGGGCAGACCGTACCCCATGGTGCCCGCGCCTCCAGAGGAAAGCCAGGTGTTGGGTGCGATACTCTTGCAGAATTGGGCGGCCCACATCTGGAGCTGCCCGACATCGGTGGACACGATCGCCTGACTCTCCGAAAATTCGTCCCACGCATCGAGAACATGCTGCATCTTCAATCCGCCCTGCTTCTTGTACTTGAGCGGAAACCGTTTTTTGAGGGATGCAACCTGCCCCACCCACTCCCGGACGGCGACAGGCTCCACCCGCATCAGCAGTTGCTCCGCGACCTGCCTCGCATCTCCGACGATAGAATGGTGACAGGAGATCATCTTTCCCATCTCCGCGGGATCGACATCGACGTGAATGCGGACGGCATCCTTGCAGAACCGGGGCGCCTGCCCGATGATCCGGTCATCGAACCGCGAGCCGATATTCAGGATGCAGTCACAATCAATCACCGCCTTGTTGGCGTAGGCAGTTCCATGCATACCGAGCATACCGAGCGAGAACGGATGGTTCTCCGGGAAGATCCCCTTTCCCAAAAGGGTGGTGGTCACCGGCGCCTGAAGCTTTTCCGCGAGCATGCGTATCTCTTCCTGGGCACCGGCAATCAGCGCGCCGTGGCCGCAGAGAATCACGGGACGCTTCGCCTGAGAAAGCGCTTCCGCCGCCGCCCCGATTTCATCCAGGTCCAGTTCGCCTGCTTTCTCCAGATCGTACCCGGGAAGATCCATCGGCGCATCCAGCGAACCATTGAAGGGCCCTTGTGTGACGTCCTTGGGCAAGTCGATCAGGACGGGGCCGGGCCGACCGGAAGCGGCGATGTGAAACGCCTCCCGGGTGATCCTCGGAATATCACGGGCGTCCTTCACCAAATAGCTGTGCTTAACGACCGGCATGGTCACACCAAAGACATCGGCCTCCTGGAACGCGTCCTTGCCAAGCATGGGTGTGATCGTCTGGCCGGTCAGGACCACCAATGGAACCGAGTCCATGTGCGCAGTCATGATGCCCGTAATGGTATTGGTAGCGCCGGGACCGCTTGTAACCAAAACCACG
>CAZTAB010000213.1:0-14707 GCA_964611475.1 uncultured Verrucomicrobiota bacterium
GCGCGTCTGGCGGGTTTTTTTTTTTCATTATTTCCGTCGTTTTTTCTTTTGTTCTCCCGCTGCTCGTGTGTCTCGCGGTGCTGCTTCTGCTCTCCCGTCCCCCCCCCCCCCCCCCCCGGTTTTGAAAGGATGCTGACGAAAAAACGATGCGACAGCTTGCCCGCAGCCAATGCCTCGCCCTAGGGATCCGGTATCGTAGCTTCTTCGAACAGCCAGGTGGACAGGTAGCGCTCGCCGGTGTCGCAGCCGATGGTCACGATGTTCTTTCCTTCGAACTCCGGACGCTTTGCCACTTCCAGGGCGGCCCAGATGTTCCCGCCCGCGGAAATACCGACCAGGATGCCCTCCTCCCGGGCGACGCGGCGCGCGGTTTTGCCCGCGTCTTCTTCGCTGATCCGGATCACTTCGTCGATCAGGTCGGTGCGAAGCACTGCGGGGATGAAGCCGGCACCAATGCCCTGGATCCGGTGCGGCCCCGGCCGTCCGCCGGAAATCACCGGGGACTTCTCGGGCTCCACTGCGATCGCCTTGAAGTCCGGATTTCTCTTCTTCATGACGTCGGCGACGCCGGTGATGGTTCCCCCCGTTCCCACGCCAGACACGATTGCGGCGATGTTTCCGTCCGTATCGTTCCAGATCTCCTCCGCGGTGGTGGTCCGGTGAATCTCCGGGTTTGCCTCGTTTAGGAATTGCTGCGGCATGACCGCGCCTGGGATTTCCGCCAGGAGTTCTTCCGCCCGGGCGACTGCGCCCGGCATGCCCTTTTCCGCCGGGGTCAGTTCGAGTTCGGCGCCCAGAATTCGCATCAGGTGCCGACGCTCGGTGCTCATGCTCGCCGGCATGGTCAGGATCAGTCGATACCCCTTGGCCGCTGCAACGAAGGAGAGGGCGATGCCCGTGTTTCCACTGGTGGGCTCCACGATCGTGCCGCCCGGATTCAGTTCTCCGGCCTTCTCCGCCGCCTCAATCATTGCCACGCCGATCCGGTCCTTTACGCTTCCCAGCGGATTGTGCGATTCCATCTTGAGCAGGACGGAGCCGGCACAGTCGCGGGCAATGCGGTTGAGCCGGATCAGGGGGGTGTTGAAAACGGTCTGGGTGATGTCTTCGGCAATATTCATGATACCGTGATGTGTTTCGTGGACTTCAGAGGGTTCTCGACAAACAGTACGACAGGGCTTAGTTCAAAGTAAAGGAACAGCGGAGCCGAATCGATGGGCGGAATCTACAAGGCATATGACATTCGCGGAATCTATGGGGACGACCTGACGGAGGAGATCGCTCTGCGCATCGGGCGCGCGTTTCAGACGTTTCTGGGCTGCAAAAACGTGGTCGTCGCGCGGGACATGCGCCCCCATTCAGATCCGCTTTTTCGTGGCCTGGCCGAGGGCCTGACGCTCCAGGGAGTGGACGTCATCGACGTGGGCCTCGCGTCGACCCCCCTGTCGTATTTTGCCAACGGAGCGTTGGGGGCTGATGCGGGCATCATGATCACCGCGTCCCACAACCCCGGGGAGTGGAATGGATTCAAGATGTGCCGGGAACGGGCCATTCCCATCAGTGGCGACACGGGGATCCGGGAAATCGAACGTATCGTTGCCGGGGAGTCCTTCGCCCCCCCGGCGGAAACACCGGGATCGATTCGGAAGGAGACCATGGAAGACCGGTACGCGGACCATATCCGGTCCTTTGCGGATCTCCGGCGTCCGCTGCGAGTCGCGGTGGATTACGCGAATGCCATGGGGATTTTCGAGAATCGTGTCCTGACCGGGTTGATGGATTTCGATCCGCTTTTTGATGAACTGGATGGAACGTTTCCCAACCACGAAGCCAATCCCCTCAAGGCGGAAACGTATGAGGCATTACAGGCGAAAATCCGATCGGGGACATACGACTTTGGCATCGCTTACGACGGCGATGCGGACCGGGTGGGGTTCGTCGACGAGAATGGCGACATCGTTTCCATGGACATCATTACCGCGCTGATCGCGCAGATCATGATCAAGCGCCATCCCGGGGCTTCCATCTTCTACGATCTGCGCAGCAGTTGGGCCGTGAAGGAGATTATCGAGGAAGCCGGGGGCCGGCCCTTCATGTCGCGGGTCGGTCACGCTTTCATCAAGCAGCAGATTCGCGACGAGGACGCCGTTTTTGCCGGAGAGTTGTCCGGACACTATTATTTTCGTGACAATTATTACACGGAGAGTTCGTCACTAGCCGCGTTGTGCATTGCGAACCTGGTCAGTCAGTCTGATGTTCCGCTATCCCGACTCGTGGCTCCGATCCTGCGCTATAACGCGAGCGGTGAGATCAATTCGGAAGTGAAGGATCCGCAGGTGGTGTTCGCGAAATTGCGCGAGAACTATGCGGGAGGCTTTATCACGGAACTCGATGGGCTGAGCTTTGAATTCGATGACTGGTGGTTTAACGTCCGGCTTTCCAACACCGAACCCCTGATCCGCCTGAACCTCGAGGCGACGTCCGCGGCGAACATGCAACGCCGGCGGGCCGAAGTGCTCAAAATCATCCGCGGATGAAGGGGGATTTCACTCTAAAGAATGCAGAGTTTGCGGGGATGTGCGGCCGATAATTGATCTTCAAGGCCGACCCCGTCGGGGTCTTGGCCGAAGCTATCCTCCCGTCAATCCCAGTCCAATCAGGACCGATGCGAGGGCGAATTCCACGATGTAGATGAGGCGGATTGCCAGGGGGGACCGGCGCAGGATCAGGAATCCGGCAAGCTGTTGAAATCCGTTGGCTTTGAAGTTCACCATTGCGCCGCCCACCGTGAGCCAGCACAGGAGTAGCAGGGCGAAATCGGCCGGGTTTTTGTCGGGCCCCATCAGGATCCAGAACACCACTGCCACGCCGGCGAAAAACAGGCCGAGCAGCGGGTTTCTCTCGGGGGCTCCCTCAACGATCTTTTCGACCGCCACTTTCAGCTTGGCGGGCGAAGAGATGCCCCAGGTGGATTCCGCCAGCCCCAGGATGCCGACAATGATCAGGGCCACTTCTGCTATGGAAACGGTCATCTGTCCGGACGATAGTCTTCAATCGCGCTGGCATCCAGCGCGGAATCGCGTTGGAACTTGACAGGAGCAGCGCTTCGCAGTTTGTTATAAGGCCGAATTGACACTCCTGGACCTTACGGCGCGGTAGCCAAGTGGTAAGGCGCGGGTCTGCAAAACCTGTATTCACCGGTTCGAATCCGGTCCGCGCCTCCAGCCTCACCTTTTTGGTAAATCGACCCCTTACGCCAAAAAACACGCATTTTTTGCAAAGGATACTGAAGGCGGGTTCAATGAGGCCAAAAGAGTCAAGGGCCCGGCCGTTGCGTCAACACGTTCCTCTACTCAATACGCCCCCGATGAAAACCCTTTCGGGAGATATTCCCCCCCGCAGGGTCCCCCGCCCTTGGTGGCCTCCACGGTGTACTCGTTATCACCAAAGTCAATAGCCGGGCAGAAGTGAGCAGCGCAACTCAGCGAGCTTTTTGGAATATAATGCAGGATGTAGGAACGTCGCCACAGGGTATGATGGTGGTTGGGGTTTGAACCATGGATAAGACTCCCGTTGAAAAACAGGACATCCCCCGGGTTCAGGGGCACCGGAACCAGGTCCATCCCGTCGGGAACATCCAGGGCGTGGCTGGTGGAACTCACGAGTCTGTCCGCCTTGTGGGGGCAGACCAATTCCATGATATGGGAACCGGGAACCACATACAGACATCCGTTTTCTTCCGTGGAGGGATCAATGGAAATCCACGCCGCCATGCAGGTCTTGGGTCTGACCTGCAAAGCGCGGTTGTCCTGGTGTAAAGCCTGCCCCCGTGCCCCGGAGGGCTTGAAGTAGTACATGCTCTGCACAGCCAGCGGCTCCTCTTCCATCACCTCCCACAAGACGCGCTCCAACCTGGAATCCAGGAGGATTGCCTTCGATGGCCCGTTCCATCGATGCGGATGCATCACCCGGGGAAACCTCTCCAGAGGGTCTTCAGAGACCGGATCGGGATGCCAGAAATTCTCCACCTGCTCACCACGGACCGCCTTCCCAAAAAAATAATCGGATAGGGGTGTCAGTTCCTCAACGGAAAACAACCCCTGAACGACGGCGTAGCCATCCCGGTGGAAAGCTTCAAGTTGTCGGGATGTTAGATGTTTCGGCTTTCCCGCATCGGTGACCATGGCAACGCTGAATACCCCGAATGAACCTGCAGGTGCAAGGTCTTTCCCCTCAGCGAAATTGTCATGCAGAATGCAGAGCACAGGCCTGACAAGTTGTTTTTTCCCAAATGGAATTCAAGAGGGTGGGGAGAACGGGTGCAGTGGGTGCCGTGTAAAAAGGCCCGGAGCCTGCCAGCCACTACGATCGCTCCCTCTCCCCGCCGGTGGCAAAGCGCCCGCTTCGTTCACCCCACCATACCGTGTCAGATGCCGGATTGTTGGGCGGGAGAACGCATCTGGTGCCCGGCGAGGTGAGCCTGTCCCTCGACGAGCTGCCCGAGTCTGGAGATGATGCGGAAGCTGTGGGCTTCCCTGATGAGAATGTGCTAGGATTCGGGCGATTGAGATAGTCAGGAGGAAAACGAGCGAGCTATGCCCACCTTGATCAACGAAAAGCACATCGACGATTTCATTTACCGAGAACTGACCAATGAAGACGTGCGGTTTTACGAGGACCAGGGATACCTGCTGCTGGGTCGCACATTGACCGATCACGGTCTCGAGCGGATGCGGCAGCAGTGCATGGAGGTCTGGGACACGCACCAGGGCGCGTACGAGGAAGGGAAGACCTGGGTGCAGAATTCGTTGCTCGTCAACATTCATCATCACAGCGAGGCGGCTCGCCAGTACTTTTTCGCCGGACCCCTCGTCGACGTTTCCGAGCGGCTGATCAGCCCGAATATCAAGGGTGCCTCCACCCAACTTACGTTCAAGATGCGCGGCAACATGCAGACCTTTCACTGGCACCAGGACACCAGCTATGCCCAGCTCGATCCGGACAACACGATGACAACGCTGACAGTGTTGGACGACTGTGACCTGGACAATGGTTGCCTCTGGATCGTTCCGGGGAGTCCGAAGAAGGGCCGCATCGAAGTGGAGCACACACTGGAAGACAAGCTCAATCGGGTGGAGATCAAGCTGGAAGTCGACGAGTCGGAAGCGATCCCTGTGCCGATGAAGGCCGGCGAAGGCCTGGTTTTTCACAACTGGATGCTGCACAAGTCCGAAGGCAACCGCTCCGACCGCGACCGCCGCGTGCTCTTCATGCGGTACGCCGACGCCGATGCGGTGGAGGTCTACAACGAGCGCAAGCCCCGCCTGGGCCGGCTCCTCCGGGGGACGACAAGGTTTACGGAGGTCGAGGCATACGAGGCGAATTTATAGTCCCGAGAGCGCCAACGGCGATTTGAGTCAGGATTCAATCCTCGATTACGGGTACGATTGAGACTAGGGCAGTGGAGGGGGTCGCTGTCTGGTTGCCGCTAGCTTGATAGGTGTTCATAAAGAGGTCTTCGGCGAATCCCCAAATGGATGCCCCCCCTGCACCCTGCTCCTGGCCAGCCCTCTCAAAGATCTTGCTCCTGACTAACAACCCGAAAGTATCTTTCCGCATCGCCCGTTGATATATCTCCTGACCACGTATTGGTGGCCTCGGGCCATGATCCCTCAACAGTGGACCATGCAGGCAAAAGGAGACTCGTTGTCTCTTCCAAAGTATAGTTGAGTCCGATGGGTTGCCATTCGATGGTCACGATGCCATCGCTCTGTACCGATACAGAAGTGATTTTTTGCTGGGCTCGTTCCCAGGCCAGATAAGTGTCCACCATTTCCGGAAGTGTTTTCCAGGCCACTGTCCCCTCGGCAATGTAGGGTTCAATCCGGGTGAGCCACTCCCGCATGACGGCTTGATTCAATGCCGGGCCATAACTCCACAAAAGGAAAAACGTGTTCACCTGGGTGGGTTCAACCAGGGCGAGGGCCTCTTCCAGGTTGATCATGTATTGGTCCACATCTCCCATCGTGAGGCGGGCCACTCCCGGATCAGGCTCCAAATGGGGAAGTCCCACCGTGGCGGAAGGCAGGATAATGAGCTCCCCGCCGGGGTCTGGCTGGGTCCAGAGACTGGTTCTTGCGCGCCATGGATGCATGCGGTCGGCCATCGTGGAGCCATAGGGGTCATGGCACTCGCTTGCGGATGTGCAATGGGCATAGGGCTCGGGTACCGGACGAATCGATTGGGTGCAATAGTCCACCACCCCGGTAACAAACTCATATCCAGCATCTAAAGCCGCCTGGACCCAGTCAAGATGGGAGCAGATGCCAGATACATGACGAACCGACACTCCCTGCCATGCCAGCTCAACCCGCTTTTCCGCAAGTTCAGAAGTCATCTGCTCCAGGGTCAGGTCAATCCCGGGGTTTCCCCCCAAGTCGGCATGGACACCCACGCCGTGGCCCCGGTTCTCCAGGACCTTCAAGTAAGGGTCATTGTATCGGATACAGTCGACGATGGGTTCCTTGGCCTCCCAGGTAGGTTTGGCCCCAAACTCGTCGAATAAATCGGCATAGCTCATAATTTGATCACGGTATGTCTCATGCTCGGCTCTTGTCGTTGAAGGGTGAGCCTCCAGGTGGACCATGAGGCCAATGTACAGGACAGGGGGGCCATCTTCTTCCATGTCCATCGACAATGAAATCTCGTCATTACCAGACGAACCGCAGACAGCGGCCATCCACAGGACGAATGAGAGGACAACAGGACCCAGCCTGCTCAAGCCAAATAAATTCACGGTTTCACCTCCTCTTGCCTCCGCTGCACTTGGTACGTCTGGAACCAGAAGTCGAAAAAATCTACCCCTTCATACGGGAAGAATCCAGTTCCTGTTCAGCCCGAACTCCCATGGCTGGCTGCATGGACCCCCTTCACCATGGACGGGTTTTGGCCTGATCCCTCGATTGGGGGCGGTCGCCGGATTTTTAGATGAAATTCGAGATCGCGAAGGTCGGGAGATCATTCACGCGATTTCAACTTGCGGACGGATTCCGGCACTGTGAGTGGGAATCGAGAACTTGCGACGGGTGACGAATTCCGGCGCGTTTTGGGTGACCTGCCCCCAGGTCCAACGTCACCGATTAGGGTTGCGATTTTGAGTGAGATTGAGATAGGACGATGTATGAAATTTGCCTTCGTGCCGAATCAGAGGAGGATCGATGCAAGTACCGGACGATCTATTGTACACAACGACACACGAATGGGTCCGCATTGAAGGGGACAGTGCCGTGGTCGGGATTACCGATTTTGCCCAGAATCAACTGTCCGACCTCACGTTCGTGGAGTTGCCGTTGGAGGGGGACACCGTCTCGTTTTCCAAGGAGGTGGCAGTCGTCGAGTCCGTCAAGGCGGCGTCGGACGTGTATGCGCCGATGAGTGGTGATATTCTCGAAGCCAATCAGAAGCTTGAGTCGACTCCCGAGGTCCTTAACAGTGACCCATATGGCGAGGGATGGCTTTTTAAGATTCGTCTCAGCAATCCCTCTGAACGGGAGAATCTGTTGACTGCGGAGGCGTACCGCCAAAGCATGCCGGCGGAGAATTGAGCAAAGCTGACGTAATCTCGATCTTTTTTCCCGAACCGGTTCCCTACGCTGCGGCGGCCCGCCTCCAAGAGGAGATTCTCCGGGCGCGGATTGCGGATGACGTTCCGGACCTGCTTCTGCAGATGCAGCACAATCCAGTCGTGACGCTGGGTCGAAGGCGGCGCGACGAGCATTTGTACCGGTCGCCCGCTTTTCTGAGGGAGGTGGGCATTGATTTTCACGTGGCACCCCGGGGCGGGGATGTGACCTATCATGCGCCCGGGCAGATTGTGCTGTACCCGATTCTCCGGCTGGATCCCTCGCGGATCGGCAGTCACGGCTATCTAGGCCAATTGGAGGATGTTGCCATCCAGACTGCGGCGGCCTATGAAATAGAGGCATTCCGGCGGGAGGGGATGTCGGGCGCGTGGACGGCCTCGGGAAAGATCGCGGCCATCGGGTTTCGAATCCGTCGGTGGGTCACCTATCACGGGATGAGCCTGAATGTGGATCCCGATCTTGCGGGGTTCTCATACATGGCCCCCTGCGGAATCGAGCGGGAGCCGGTTTCCTCCTTGCGGGAGATTCTTGGGGACCGGTGTCCCCCGGTCCACGACGTCATGGGGGTCATGGAGTCGAGTTTTGAGCGTGCGACCGGGCAACGCGCCGAGCGGAGGGCGGTGGATCAACTCCACGATATCCCGGCTCTGGCGGATATTTTCCAACGATGTGTTTCTGTGTGATCATAGAAACGGGTCCTTCGAAGTGGGCGATTGGGAATTCGATATACAACATTATCCGTTGACTCTTCCTTGCGCGTTGAGTAGTGTCGCTGGGAACCATGAGCATTGGACGGCGAGACCTGTTGCGGGAGACTCTTCTCCTCGCGCTTACACGCGGCGGATTTTCCGCCGCGATGGGTCCCGTGTGGTCCGGCTGACGAACACGCACAGAGAGCAAGGAATTGAGCGACCCGTCCTGCGAAAGCACGATGGGTTTTTTTGTTGAAGAACGAGGAAATCATGAAACGCCGTAAGAAAGACCGAGTCGTGATCTTTGACACGACATTGCGAGACGGGGAGCAGAGTCCCGGAGCGAGCATGGGGCAGAGCGAAAAGCTGCAGGTTGCAAGGCAGCTCGCCCGGCTCAAGGTCGACATTATCGAGGCTGGATTCCCGATCGCCTCTCCCGGCGATTTTGAAGCAGTCCATGCCGTCGCAACTCAGGTCAAGGGTCCCCGCATCGCGGGGCTGGCTCGGTGCCGGGAAAAAGATATTCATTGCGCAGCCGAGGCGGTGGAGCCGGCCGGGGAACGTGCGCGTATTCATGTCTTCCTGGCGACTTCCGCCATTCACCGGGAGCACAAGCTCCGGATGGACAAGCGCGACATTATCCGCCATGCGGTCAAGGGGGTAAAACTGGCGCGATCGTTGGTCGAGGACATTCAGTTTAGTCCGGAGGACGCCGCCCGCACCGAGCCCGAGTTCCTGGTGGACGTTTGCGCGGCCGCCGTTGAGGCTGGCGCGACGACCATCAACATTCCGGATACGGTGGGGTATGCAGTGCCGGAGGAGTTTGGCGCGACCATTGGCTACCTGTTCGAGCACGTCCCGGGGCTGGACAAATGCACCGTGCATGTGCATTGCCACAACGACCTGGGCCTGGCCGTTGCCAATTCGCTGGCCGCCGTGCAGAACGGCGCGAGGGGAATTGAGTGCACCATCAATGGGCTGGGCGAGCGGGCGGGAAACTGCTCCTTGGAGGAGGCGGTCATGGCGATCAAGACCCGGTCCGACGTGATGGGAGGGGTGTGGACGGGCGTCAACACCCGCGAGTTGTTCCGGACCAGCCGGATGGGCAGCCAGTTGGCGGGCATGATGGTCCAGCGAAACAAGGCGATCGTCGGGGCCAACGCGTTCGCGCACGAGGCGGGCATTCACCAGGACGGGATGCTGAAGATGGCCACCACCTACGAGATCATGCAACCGGAGGACGTTGGGATCCAGGGCACCGAACTGGTTCTGGGAAAGCACTCCGGCCGGCACGCGCTCAACGAGCACTTGGCTCGCATGGGGCTCCGGCTGGACAAGAAAGATTTGGAGCGATGCTACGACGCGTTCATTGCCCTGGCCGACAAGAAGAAAGCTATTTACGACGACGATCTGCTGGCCATCGTACAGGAGCAGATGAGCGGAATACCCGAATATTACACGATCGACTACCTCCACGTTTCCACTGGAAGCAGCACCGTTCCGACCGCAACCGTGCGGCTGACCCGGGACGGGGAATCGTTCCAGGACGCGGCTTGCGGGGACGGGCCTGTAGACGCCGTTCTCAAGACCATTGAGCGAATCAGCACCGAGCCCGGGCGGGTCCTGGATTTTTCGATCCAAGCCATTACCAAAGGCAAGGATGCTGTTGGGGAGGTGAGCATTCAGGTCCGATTCGGGGAGGAGGTCGTGGCGGGGAAAGGTTCGAGCACCGACATCATCGAGGCGAGCGCAAAAGCATACCTGAATTGCCTGAATCGCTATCTGTTCGGTAGGCGGGAAGCGCGGAAAACAAAACGGGCGCCGAAAAAAAAGCGCGCGGCGGCTGGATGAAAACGGCCCGTCTCGTGCATTCCCGCCCGCAAGCCGAAGGCTGCGGGCTTGTCGGGAGTGGCGGGGATTTGAGCAGGGAATGCATGCAATGACAATCAGCGGACATACGACGCCCTACGCCGTGCTGGGTCACCCGATAGGGCACTCCCTTTCCCCCGTGATGCACAATGCGGCGTTCAGGGCACTCCACATGGATGCAGTGTACCTGGCATTCGATGTGAAGCCGGAGCGGCTGATGGAAGTCCTAAGCGCAATGCACCACATGGGGTTTGGCGGCGCCAATCTCACGGTGCCGCTGAAGGAGGTGGCCTGCCGTGGCCTGTCTGAGCTGGAGGATGCGGCGCGGAAAGCCGGTGCGGTCAACACCGTGTGCTTCGGGGAGGAAGGTCTTGGCGGACACAACACCGACGGCTACGGATTGCTGGCCGCCCTCCAGGAGGCATTCGGGAGTGCGGCGGAAGACCAGGATATTGCGATGCTTGGCAGTGGAGGAGCGGCCCGGGGCACTGCGCTGGTGTGCGCGGGAGCGGGCGCTCGGTCCCTCACCCTGGTTGCCCGCAACCCGGAACGGACATCGAGCCTGGCCCGGGACATTGTCCGGGCGCTTCCCGGAACGGATGTTCGGTGTGTGACGGAACCGGCGGAAAAAGAGGAGGCTATCCGCGGCGCGTCCCTGGTTGTGCAGGCCACGACCGTAGGCATGAAGGCAGGTGATCCGCCCTTTGCTCCCGCTTCGTCGTTTCGCAAGGGCCAGAAGTTTTACGACCTTATTTACAATATGCCGATCACTTCCACCATGGCCGCGGCGCGGGCATCAGGGGCCATTGCGACCAACGGGCTCGGCATGTTGCTACACCAGGGCGTTCGCGCATTTGAAATCTGGACCGGACGGAACCCTCCGGTTGACATCATGCGTGACGCATTGCAAAAAGCGGCATACGCATGATTCCCGAGCCCTATCTCTACACCTATCTGACAGCCATCTTGTTTATCTTCGGAACGTGTGTCGGCAGTTTTCTCAATGTGTGCATCTACCGGATCCCGATGGAGCAGTCGGTGGTCCGCCCCCCCTCCCATTGCTTTGCCTGCGATGCCACGATCGCGTGGTACGACAATATCCCGCTGTTCAGTTACCTCGTTCTCCGGGGTGCCTGCCGCAAATGCGGCGCCTCCTATCCGGCAAGGTACTTTCTCGTTGAACTTCTGACCGGCATCCTCTTCCTTCTGGTCTGGCTCAGATATGGAGGTTCCGCGGACGGCATGCACCTGGATCCCCGGATTCCGGTTTACTGGGTCGTGGTCTCCGGCCTGATCTTGGGAACGTTCGTGGACTTTGACTACCAGATCATTCCGGATCGCGTTTCCATAGGGGGAATGATCTCGGGGGTTTTTTTCAGCCTTCTTGTCCCGTCATTACACAGCGTTGACAGCTGGTGGCAATCCGGAATAGCGTCCTTGACCGGGTTGGTGATTGGGTTTGGCCTGTTGCTATTTGTGTCCAAGGCCGGGAAGGCCATTTTCAGGCAGGATGCAATGGGATTCGGTGACGTTAAGCTTCTGGGAGCCATAGGGGCGTACATGGGGTATCAGGCCGTGTTTTTCGTGATCCTGGTTTCATCATTTTCCGGAGCTGTGATCGGCTTGATCTTGGTCCTCGTGAAGAGGAAAGGCTTGCAAAGCCGTATACCGTATGGACCCTATCTTGCCTTGGGCGCGGTTTTATGGATTTTGTGCGGCGATTTACTGTGGGAATGGTATATAAACCTTCTCCATGGCGGGGCGCTGCAGGATCAGAGAGACTTGTTGTAGACAATGAAGGTTCTCGTACTTGCACTAGGTTTCCAGGTTCATTTCACTCCCAAATGTACTGAATGTTCAGACCCTCGCGGGAGGGGCGCATGAAAGGCAAAGTCAAATGGTTCAACGCCAAGAAAGGTTTTGGGTTTCTTGTCATTGATGAATTTGATCATGACATCTTCGTTCACTATTCGGTCATCGAGAGTGGCGGATTCCGCACGTTGACCGAGGGGGATCTGGTCGAGGTGGAGATCGGTGACGATGGAAAAGGCCCACGGGCTAGGCGCGTCGAACGAATCGAATCCTCCTGATCTTTTCCGATGCAGGCCCGAAGGGCCTGTTTTCCGCCCTTTTCGCAATGTATGGGGTGGGTCGGGGGTTGTTCGCACGACTCGACTCTTGCGTTTTCTGCTGCTTGCAGGCATAAATACGCGCCTTGTTTCGGAGGTTTGGTATACCGGATATGGCGGAAGATTCAAAAACGGCAACACGCGAGGAACCCACAGCCGTCCACGTTGGACATGTTGAAGAGGTCGCGGACTTTCTAAAGAAATATGGTCCATCGATCGCGATCGGCGTGTTGGTGGCGATTCTGGTGTATGTCGGGATGCTGGTGTACCGGGGATACAAGGTCGATCTCGCCCATCGTGCATCACTGGCGCTGGGCGTGGCGGCGGATGCCGCCGCGTACCAGGAAATCGTGGACCAGTATGCTGATACACCGTCAGCATCCATCGCCTTGCTGGGAGTGGGGGCGCAGAATTTTTCGGCCGGGGACTATGATGCGGCCTATGCGGCCTACGATGCGTTTGAACAGCAACATCCCGGACATCCGATGGTCTCCGCGGCAAGAGTCTGCAAGGCCCAGTGCCTCGAAGCGACCGGACGTCTGGATGAGGCACTTGAGTTCTTCAATTTGTTCCTTGCGGAGTCTGAAAGCAGTTATCTGGTCCCTTTGGTCCTGCTGGCGAAGGCTCGCTGCCTGACCGACCAGGGAAACTGGGATGGCGCGCGTATCGCCTACGAGGATCTCATCGCTGGCTATCCGGAGACCCCCTGGGCAAATCAGGGCGAAGCCCAACTTCGGATCCTCGGGCAGAGGGAACGAGCGTCGCAACGGCAATAGGCCCTCCTACTCCCGTTTTCCATCGGTCAGGACATGGAGGGGCCTTGATTTTGCCGCAACAACAAATCCATGGGCGGTTTTGGTTTTTTTCTTCGGTAAAGGGTTTCCGGGCCTACGGCATCAGCCCTTCGTGATCGGCCACTTCGGACTCCCGCAGAAGCAGGGCGTGCGCGCTGATATGGGGCCCGGGAAACATTTCGAGAAGAATGGCGGTCTGGTCATCCTGGTCGAACATCTCGCAGAACGCCTGGTAGGCGGAGCGGCTGTACTCAACCACCGACTCAAGTTTCTTAGACGCGGCATCCTGAACAACAAATACCAGGGATTCGTCCGTGGAATCCTCGGCGTTGAACAGTAGGGACTTTTCCCGCGGGTCCACCTGGTCGAGATTTTTGGTGAATATCAGATATTTGATATACTCGACCACCCGCGCGTCGAGTCCAGCTTCACGCAGGAAGATGCGCTCCACGAGTTCCGTGCGCGTGAAAACCAGGTGAATCTCGGGCATATCCGCTCCGTCCGGAATCATGCCGGACATTTTCGCCACCGTTTCCTGGAATGACTCCGCGTCGGCACCATGCAGGCTCTTTTCACTGGGGAACCAGTAGATGAAGAGTTTGTGCGCCGGATCGCAATACAGGAGCGGCTTGTCCACCCGGAATGAAAATTCGCAGCTCTCGCAGGTCAGCGAGTTGAGCTGGTTTTCCATCAATGCGTCACGGAGGGACGAATCCTGTTCAACGTTGATGGAATCGAAAAGCGACACATCGAGCTCGGAGCCGCATTTCGGACATGAAATCTGGTACCTGCGCTCCTGTGACATGCCTAAATCATTCTCCTATGCCGGGACGGTAGCCCACTCATTCGCGCAGGTCAACGGCCGCCTGAATACCGCTTGTTTCATGCCAAATCCGGGACTTGCTCTTCATCAGGCACTGTACTATATTGGCCCGTTTCTGAGGCATGTCCAGGAGGCATGTAACCAGGGAGTATTCAAAACAATGGGTATACTCGACAAACTGAAAAACTTGGGTTCGGCACCTCCTCCGAACCGGACCAGCGGCACTCGATCCTATGTCGTGGATGCCATGGGATCAGATCGTGGGAAGCAGCGGCGCGAACGACTGGCGCCCGGCGAGCAGGTGAAGTTTCTGCAGCGTCTGGCCCGCTTCACCAAGCGGGAGGCGCTGACCGTTTCCGTTCTGCTGGAAGGCAAAGAGCTTCGGGCTGTTCAACACGGCGGGGAATTCCAGGGGCTTCGTGTCTTTTTCGAACCGGATTCCGGCGGTGTGCAGAACAAGGTGGTGGATCTGGTGCGACAGAGCGGGCGGGACGGACATGTGACGGTCATTACCGATGACAAGGCGTTGGAAACACCGGTGCGGGATGCTGGTGCCGATGCGATGCGGATGTCCACCTTCGTGAAGGCATGGGATGCATCCGGCGGGGGCGGATCGTCGTCCAAGTCCAATCGCAACGGCGGACGGCGGCAGCGGGCTTCGCGGCGAAGACAACCGCAACAGGAACGGGCATCGGTGCAGGGCGGTGGCGACACCGTGCGAGATATGATTGACCTGGTTGAGTAATCAGGTCGCCGA
>CAZTAB010000214.1:0-8829 GCA_964611475.1 uncultured Verrucomicrobiota bacterium
CCCGGTAACCCTTCGCGGGCTTACCCTTTTTCACTTGCTCCGTAATTGGGGTATTTCCTAATTCCGGTCCCTCACGGCTTCCCTGGTGGGGGGGGCCCACCGCAAGGATGTGAAGTTCCTCATCATCCCGCATCTGATGGGCATGGCGCTGAGTGACGAAACCTGCCGGGCGATTGAAGCGTTTGTCAAGGACGGGGGCCTGGTGATGGCCGACCTGGCCCCGGCGGTATGCGATGAGCATGGCACACCCCGTGAACGCGGCGGGCTCAACGACCTGTTCGGCATCACTCGGGAACACCTTGCCTACACCCATGGCGAAGGCGATTACACGATACGAACCACGGTGAAGGATCCCCTGGTGCCGGAGAACGCGTGGTTCACGGCGAATTGGTTTGAAAAGGAGGTCCGCGCCACCGAGGGAACCGCGCTGGGCAGACAGTGGTTCGTGGATGCTCCAGCATTCATATCCAAAGACTCCGGGAAGGGCCGGGCCATCCTTTTGAACATGCTGCTTCCCTCCATCGTGCCCAGGAAAGGCGAACTGGACCGGTACGAAGTCGAGCTGATGGATCGGCTGATACAGGTCGCCGGCATCAAACCCTGGGCGACGATCGAAACCAGGGCCGGAATATCCCTGCAACAGAATTACGAGGTCAACCGGTTCAAAGACGACGGGACGGAGTACATCGGGATCTATTGCAGCAAAAGCCCGGAAAACCCCGGATCCGTCGTCGTGCGCTTTTCCGACGCGCGCCACACGTACGATGTCCGCCGGGGACAGTATTTGGGGGTGGTGGATGTTGCGCCGGTACCCATTCGTGGATTTGACGGCGCCTTGTTTGCCAGGTGCGATGACCGGATCGAGGGCATCGCGATCAGGACCGCGGATGCGGCGCCGGGGGAAAAAGTGAACGTGAGGGTAAAATTGAACGGGGCCGTGACCGGTCGGCAGGTCGTGCGACTTGAAGTGACAGAGCCGAACGGCAAGCGAAATTTCTTCTACACAAGAAACGTGGATTTGCAGGACGGGCAGTTCCGGGGCTCAATTCATACCGCCCTGAACGACGCGCAAGGCAAATGGACCGTGCGTGCCCGGGATGTGATCAGCGGCATGGACACGGAGGCAACGTTCCGACTCGAGTAGAGCCAGCCCCGGCGTGCCGGACGCTCGCCCGATATGTGGCGTGGCGCTCTGCGCCGCGCTCCAGGCATAGGCTTCGCGTCAGAGTCGGTGAAAATCAATCCCCACCGAACGCGGTGGCGTACAGCTTCGACTTCTCATTCAGGTTGCCGTAGAACGCACGCACGTCCGGATCCGGGTGGTCGCGCCAGAGGCGGGCGGGAATCGTGGTGTGATGACCGAGGACCGGGCCGGACTGCAGCCCGTAATACGTCTGTACCGTCTTCCGCTCCTTCGTGGTCGGACGCACCGTCGCCGTGTGCATCACCGAAAGATTGAACAGGGCCACGGTTCCGGCGGGACCGTGGATGTCCACGCTTCCCGACCGCGCGAGTTGCTTTTCGACATCCAGCTCGACGGGATTGTCAATGGATTCGGGAGAGAGGGAGAAGCAATGTGTGCCTTCATCCACATCCGTCAAATAGATCAGGATATGAATCCACCCCATGCGGAGGGGATGATCCATTTTGTGCGGCCGATCCCGGTGCCACGATTGAAACAGTTCCCCGTCATAGGGCCCCATGTGGCGAAGGCAGACCTCGGCAAGACAGGTGGGTCCGCACATCAATTTATCGACATAGGACATCAGCCGCGGATGCCGGACCAGATCGTCCATCTCCGGGCTTGAGACCAGCGAGTCGCAGTTCAACCATTGATGAATCCCGAGGCCCGCGTCGCGCCAGAAGAAGGACCGTTCGGCTCGATCCCGGTCGTACAAGGCAAGAAAATGCCCCACTTCGTCGGCGGTCAGTGCGTCTTTGAGCACGAGGTAGCCGTTCTGTTTGAAAAAGTCGAATTCTACGGGCTTCATGATCCAACCCATTCAAATTGCCCTGACGGGGCGCCCCGGTGGGCACCCGGAGAACGCCACGCCATATACGCAGTCGCAGCATTCAGTCTATGCACGAATTCTCCCATTTACCAGAGGAACATCGAACGCATGGAAGATTCGCAATGGATTCAACGCGGAGGGTTGAACATGAATCGTGGCCGGATTGTATCTGTGTCGACGGTTGGATTCCGGTTGATGGCGCAATCACTCCGCCGCCGAACCCAACGGCCTGGACGTAAGCGTCTCCGCCAAACCGGCGCTGCGGGGCGAATGTGTCGAGGTGACCGCGCCGGGGATCGGGCAGATCGACGGCCTTATCGTGACGCAGGCGCGCACGGGGACTGACCCTGGAATCCCGCCCCACTCGACCGAAGGTCTCCGCACAGGATGGCAACGCTCCTTCCGATGGTGACGGCGATGAATCGAGTGGCACCTCTCCCTATCTCCGTAAAACCAACGCCGCCGGAAAGCCTTTCCAAGGCGGGACCAGCAGTTCAAGAATTCCTGCCCTGCCCTCCTTCACTGAAAGCGCGGTGACCGTGGAATCCAGGGAATATAGATTCGCCTTCCTCAACCGGTCAATCTTCCATGGTTCGCAGTCGAGCCGTAGAGAAAACCCGGTCCGTTCCCTCCGCCGATCAAGCAGCGTGATGGTGGCCGATCGACCGTCATCCCCGCGAAAAACCCGGGCCCGGACTCCCGATGGCAACCCGGAAAGACCCTCCATGTCCCGAAACGACGAGGCATAGAGCTCCGACTTGATCTCCTTCCGCAACGCGATCAGACGCTTCAGATACTTCGCATAGTCGCTTTCCCGATCGAGTGGATGGTTGATCGCGTCAAAGCGATAGCCCATGAGGAAGACTAGGTCCATAGCGTCGCTGTGGGTGGGATTGGGCAGGTCGTCGTAGAACCGGGTCACCCACGACCAGCCGTTGCAGGATCCGCTGAACAGGAGGTGCTTGGGAAAGGTGTAGGTGTAGATCTCCGGGTGGGGAAGATCGGCAAAGCCGGCAAATTCGGACGCGAGCGCATGCGTTTGATACTGCATGACCGCGTCATTCGGGAATTCCGTGGCCAGCGCCAAGTCTACGCTTGACTCCGCGCTTTGTCTCACGAGCCTTGCAAGCTCGACGCAGGCGGTGCCCGATCCGTGAGGGGCTTTGTGGCCATGGTCGCGGCTGAAGCAAACGCGAGACGCGCCCAGCATGCCCACCGGCAGGCTGTCCATATAGAATGCGTCGGCTCCGTATTGGCCAACGTACTTGTCGACGATCCACGAACGCAGGTACTCCCGCCATCCTGCGGCAGCCGGGCACATGCCTGCGTACATCTCCTCGATCGCGGTGCCGCGCATGAATTTCCCTTCGATCACGCTGCCGTTTGAAAACACCGAAGCGTAGTTCTTGAACCCGGCGTCCCAATCGGGAACTTGGACATTTGCCGGGACTGCGTCGCGATACTTGTCCATGGCCGCGGACAGCTCGGAATCGAATGTATAGGTGTTGACATAAAATCCGACATGCCCTCCGGAATCGCGAATTTGCCGGACGGCCCGGGTGAGTTCCTCCTCGCCACCGGAATCCGGATCCGGGAGGTAGAAACAGTAGTAGCCGGATTTCCCATCCTTCTGCAGCCGGATCATTTGCGACCAGACCTGCAGGTAATTCAAGCCCAGCCACTGCGCGGTCTCGTACATCTCGGGAAGATCGGCAAACGTGTAGTTGGCGCCGCCGGTGCCGAACCAGCCGTCACATTCCCGGAGCCAGGCGGGGGGACGACTCTCCTTCAGCCACGCGCTCGAGTCCTCCCGGTAGCGGTCCGCCGCCCAATGCCAGTCGCCCTCGTGAACACCGACCATGAAGCGCTGGGAATCCCACGACCGTCCCGGTTCGAGAAACGACAGCGTCCGGATCTCCAGGGTGAGCGCCCTGCGGGCGTGATCGGGATGGCTGACCAGATCGATCTGCCGGAAGGAGGGATCGTAGCTGGCCAGGTACAGCCCACTGGCCCTCCCCTCCGCACCGGGAGACGCCCGGTACAGATCCAGCCACGGCATCGAAGCCCAACCGGGGTACGTCAGCGCAAACGTGGGCCAGCCGCGTCCGGCCCGAAATGTGTATCGGGACGGATTGGGTATCAATTCGCCCTGCAGGAATGGACGGGCAAGAACGTTTTGCATCGGTTGAGCGCCCACGCAAAGCCGGTCCAGGACAGGAAAGGCGACGCGATAGACACGAAGCTTGTCCTCAGCCTCGACATCGGGGGCATTCTCGATTCGGATGGTCCACTCGGAAAGCCGGGACGTGCCCGGGAGCCGCACCGTGTAGGCCAGGCCAATTCCACCTTTCAGCCGATACCTGAAGGTAATGCGTTGCGCATTCCCCTCGGACGAGCGCTCTATAATCGGGGAGGCGTCAGCCGGCCCCCGGAGTCGAATCAGGTTCCCCTTCTTCTCCCCAGCGAGTTCCGGCAGCGCGAGGGAAAACCCCGCGAACTGTTCTTCCTCGTAATCCTCGAAGTGAATCGGTCCGTTCGCCGGATAGGCGTAGACTGTAAATGGCGGAATCGGCTCGTCTTCTCCAAATACCACGCTGCTGAGCGGTTCGGGATGTATACAGTGCGTATCGGACGCCTTGTTATAGATTTCCCGAACGCATCCCCGATCATCGAAACGGAATCGAAGAAAATCGTTCTCAAGGACGTGCGGCACGGGAGACTGCGCTGGGGAGGAGGACGCCACGAGAAGCGCAAAGATCGCCCATACCCTATGGTGAACCAGCCTCAATCGGGACTTTCCGTGGAATGTTCAACGCCCCTTGTTGAGTGAAGGATGTTTCCCCCTCCCCTCACTACATCCCATCCCGCACGACAATCCGGCTTTCCCCCTTGTCGACGGGGACAATAACGAACCGTTCTTCACCATAGGCAATAAATTTTGGCGTGGCCAGGGCGACACCATTAACCTCGACGAGCGGTCTCGACCATGCCTCCGGACACCACGCCGCGACCTTGGCCGGCGTGACCGCCTGCGCATTCAAGCGCACCTTCCTCTCCCCTTCATCCAGCTTCCCGGAAAGCGTGCAGCGCAATATATCCGGCACGCGAAACTGCGTCTCGAGACCCTCCTTCTCGATATACACGCCCGGCACCTGCGAGATTGTCGCGATACAGGTGTAGTTCACCTCCGCGTCCTCAAAGGTCACGGTGAGGCGCTGATCGTCTTCCAGCAGACTGCTTCGGCATGCGATATCGGTGAAGAGACGGTCCCAATCCGGCGACGTATCCGGTCCAATCAAGCGGGATACTTTCTCGTCATCGCGACGGGTATAGTTCCAGCGGAACAACCGCCGGCCGGATTCGAAGCCAAGTTTATCCACATCCATCGACACATTGATATCGCCCGGTTCCTCCCGGTGGCTGATGGCGGTGACGAAGTAGCCCGGTCCCTTCCGCAGGACATACGCCTCGACAAGTTCGTCCGGATCCGACCAGTACCTGGGCTGCAGTCCCACCTGGGCAAGTCGGGTATTGTGCATTTCCATGCAGGCCTGGTAGTACGCCTCGGCATAGTTGTACATGTGGTCGTCGGCGACCGTCCCGTCCTCCCGCCTAAGTTCGAGCCCGTATTCGTAGTGGGGGGAATCGGGGCGCAGCCCGAGGGCCAGGATCACGTTGGTGTATTCACGGTTATTGTCGATGATCCCTTTATTCGGCCCCGCACGATAGTCTTTCCACATGATGGGAACTGTAATCATGTTTTCCCGCTCCATCATCTTGTAGTGCATCAGCCGTTCGTTTTGCCCCCGCCACCAGCCCTCACCCAGCTCCCTGTCCATGTTGATGGTAGAGTTCATGCTCTCGGAATACTGAATATCCGTGTACAACTGCCCCGGGTTTCCGTTGAAGAAAACAAATCCGTCGCGCTCTTCCAGCATCAGCCGAATCGACTTGTCGAAGTACATGTAGTCGGTTGTCTGCAGGACTTTTCCCTCCGGCCAGTCGGGCATGGATGCGCCCCCGAAAAAGTCGAAGTAGAGCAACCCCAGGGCAAGATGATCATACATTTTCGCATAGCGAGGCACGACGTAGTCCGTGAACGCTTTTGACATGTCGGCCTCGACCGCGCTGTAGGGGTGGGTTGCCGGAACGATAGAGCCTTCCTTCGTGCGAATGGAAAACTCAGGATGCTCCGCGTACGCCTGCGACTCCGGGTGGAAGTCGGTGTGCACCCAGTAGACCTGGTAGAGGTGACGGGGAAATGATGTAGTAACGGCCTCAATTGCTTCCCGCGCCGGGCCTGACATTTCTTCCTTTCGAACCCTGGTGCTCGGGTCGACCCAGATGATTTTCTCATCATCCTGCGAGGGCCACTGGGTGAAGATGGAGTGGCGCGGCAAGCCCCAGCCAATATTGATCTCGTCACTACGGAGGCGATTGTACGGCACGCTGATCCGCTCGCTCACGCCACCCGGGAACCTGTCGTCGAAAGCGTTAAGCACGGGTACGCCGATGCCAACGCCTTTCAGGCCGGCAAGCCTGGGAGATGCGGGAACCTCCGCCCGCGCGGCGATGACCTCTGGTAATTGTAGATAGGCTTGGAAGTAGTCCATCTGGTCCCCATCGAACAAATGGTAACGGGTCTCCGCGCTGAACGGCTCCTCATCAAGAAATGTTCCCAACACGGACATCTCCCACCCGTGCTCATTCCAATACGAACTGGGCATGCTGTAGGGCACCCAGACGTATTCGCCGTTCAGCTTGAGGAGGTATTCGGCAGCTCCGGTGTTGGTCTCGCGATTCGCCATGATCATCTGCGCCCAACCGCAGGCCTTATTGAATCCGCCTCGCTGAATGTTGTTTTCCGAAATCTCGCTTGCCGGGAGGGTCGGTCGCCACTCGGAGCCTCCCGCTGCGCCGGGCGACATCAGCCGGCTGTAAAGAGACGGCGCGCGGAAGGCCGGGTCAAAAATAGTGCTCGATGAAACGCCGATCAACGTCTGCTCGGAAACCTTTTTTGACACCTCAACACGCTTTGACAGCATCGGTCCGTCGTCCACCAGCTCGTAACGCTTGGTGATGGTCAAACCCGCGAGGTCCGGATTTGTACAACGGAAGGTAAGGCTACCGCCGGCCTGGTCAATTCGCTGGGCCTGATCAAAGCGCGAATCAGAGCGAACTTCATCGTTCTTCGTTTCCAGGGAATAGAGGTCGTAACTGGCGGCAATCACCCGGGCACCGGTTTTGCGGTCCCATACGCCTGCCAGCGCCCCGCTGTCCGCCACGACGGCGTACACACCGCGCGAGTCCCCCAGCACCCAGTAATTTCCCATGCGTTTCACATCGTCGGGATCGACGGAAAGCGGATCCAGCGGGCCTGCCAGGCCGCCCAGGCTCATGTTCCACGACAGCTCACCCAGTTTAGATTCGAACTGAACCCCGGCGGTCCGCGCATCGACCAGCTTGCCAAGTGTCTCCGCATCCTTTACCTGGAGCTGCAGCTTCGTTCGCTGCATCCCGATGCGCTTCGCCAGTTCCTTCACCGTCGCGGTTTGCGTCTCAGGAGCGAGCCGGGAAATTTGATCGAGTTCGTGTTCCGCGCGCGTAAGGAGCCAGCGGAGCTTCCGCTGTTCGCTCAGTACGAATTCTTCGTTCACCGCGGTTTCGTCCTCGCGTCCCGCGGTTTCACCAGGAGACCCGAAAATCCAATCACCATAGTATTTGGAGGCGTGGAAACTGGTCTGCACCACCGCCCAGGATGAAAAGGGATCTGCAGCGCTGCTTCGCCGGTACCGCGCCAGGTTCGACTTGAGTCGGTCGCCCGTGGCCGGGGTCCCCATCTCCATATCTGCGAAGGGAATCGCGAACTCGGCGGTCCACCCGGTGGCGGTTCGCTGCGCACCCACGCGCCAGGTTCCATTCCAGCGGGTCTTTGACCCGCGGCCAGCGCTTTGATCCTTCCGCCAGTCCCACTCGGTCCCCAGCGGATTGGTCACAATCTGGATCAATTTCTTTCCGGTGTTGTCGATGTCAAAGAAAAGCTCGAGCGTGTCGTCCCTGGCGGCCCAGAAGGGGTAATCCCGCTCGGTTACCGTCGCCTTGATCTTCTCCGGCGTGCGGTCCCGACAGTCCACGCCGATGTACATATTTTCGCGGTCATAGGCCACGGTGAACAGGGTCTGGTCCACAACATAGGCATGACGGAATGTGATATCCACCATCCCGGTAACCCGCGGCAGCCGCTGCCAGACCTCATCCGACAAGTCGCCGTCGATCTTCGGCGGTGTCTCGAGCCAGTGAACCGTAAGTTCCCGCTTCACCGGGTGAGGATCGGCGAAATTCCCCATCTGGGCGGGGGAATCGAAGCAGCAGGCTGCATAAGCCAGGCAGAATCCAATGAGTTGGAGTTGAGAAGGAAAGCTTTGGGTCATTCTTGTGTCCTGGTTGGAATTCGTGTGCATTCGCAGTTCTTCCTGATTTGGCTGCGGCCGAAAATTGCAATAGATCCTAATGGGGCCAAAAAAAGCACGCAGGGTTCCAGTCCCCGCCCGCTACACGAGATACCCCCGCTACGGCCGCAGCTCCGCGGCCGGAATCAATCATCCCCGGTCTCTCCCCGGATGACAATGTTTCCCAAGGCCACATCCATTGGTTTCCCAGATACATCCCCTCCAACATGGAGCGAGGTCGCGACATCGCTGAAGTCAATTTCCGAAACATAGCCCCGTGCCACCATCGATTCTCCATTTTCCTTGATAAGAATCTGTGACGGAGACCACTCAACCTCGATGCTGAGTTCTTCGCCCTATTTCCACTG
>CAZTAB010000215.1:0-12914 GCA_964611475.1 uncultured Verrucomicrobiota bacterium
TTCCACTTTTTTCATTATTAATTTTTTAATTCTTTTTTTTCTTACCTTTATTTTTTCTTTTTTTTTGTTTTGTTTTTCTTTTTTTTTTATTTTTTTGTGCCCTGCCGCGGGACAGAGGTTGTCCCAGGCCTTGGGCGCGTACGGAAGACTGGGCACGCTACCAGGCGGACAACGGTTCCAGGGATACATTCCACCCGCCTGCAGCATGATGCGCCGGGTGGCCAAACGGTGCGAAAAGCCGACAAACACCCTCCTGGAGGCACTCCGGAAAGCATTAGCAAGGGAATCTGGAGGTTCCCAACCCCGTTGACAGTGGTAACAGGGGCTGGCATCTTTCGGCCTCGAATCTCCATTCACACGTTCTTCCGTGAAAAACGCAAAGAATCCAGAAGAGTACCGGGAAGAACTGAACTCCCTCGCCGAAAACATCCCCTTCAAGGAGGTGGACGTCGAGGGGTTTTCAGATCCCGCGTTCAGGCCGGAGAAGGTACGCCAGGAAAGAACCTTCGTGCGGATCGATTCCTCCATGCAGGCGATCGGACGGTTTCTGGTGGAACGCGGCACGGTCGAGATCCTGAAGCCGGAGCAAACCCACAACCTCTTCACCGAGATCCACTGGTGCTGCCACCGCCTGCGATGGCTCGCCGGGTCAAAGGGCAAGGACAGGCATCTGCAGGGCATGGTGAAGGATGCCCGTGGGCTGGTCTCCCGCATCGAGACGGCGGAAGAGGAACTGTTCATCGCCAACCGCCGCCTGGTTGTCCGATGCGTGAAACCCTTCTTCTGGATCGGCCAGGTATGGCTCGCCGATTTTCTGCAGGAAGGCTCGAAGGCTCTCTCCAATGCGATTCGAAAATTTGACTTCACGCGGGGCACGCCATTTTACGCTTACGCCCAGAAGGCAATTCAAAACCGCCTGCGCAATTATTTTCGCGACCATGTCCGCTCCGGAAGCATTGGGGTTCGCCCGACGCGCGACATGGTCAAGATCCAGAACGTGACGGAAACCTGGGTAAAGGCACACGGCGAGGAGCCGGATGCCAACACCCTCGCGAGGTTGACCGGGTTGACGAAGGCCCGCATCAACCAGGTGCAGTCGTTCATCCAACAGTGGGAGAAAGTCCCGGCGCCACCGGTATCCCTTGATGCGATGCTCGGGGACACGACGTCGAACCTCCACGAACTGATCGAGGATGTCGACGCCGACATGGCGCTCGAAGCGGCCCAAGTCTCGGAAATCTGGTCGGCCATCGAACAACTTCCCGAGCGGTCCCGCTATATCATGCGGCTTCGTTTCGTGGATGGCCGGACCCTCGAGGAGATCGGCAAGATCCTGAACCTCACCCGCGCCCGGATCAAGCAGATCCAGGACGACGCCTTGCGCAAATTACGGGAAATCCTCCGCGAAGGAATTCATCGGGACCTGTAAGTCCGTGCGGGGTTTTCCGCCGAGGAAACTCCCAGGGAAGGAACCAACGGAAAAGCTCCGCGGCAGGTTCCACTTCAGTCGAGAAGCAAATCCCGCCACAGTTGTAGCGCGTGACGAAGCGCACGTGCACGGTGGGAAATCCGGTTTTTCAGATCCAGGGGCATTTCGGCAAAGGTTCGGTCGTGGCCGTCGGGCACAAATACCGGGTCGTAGCCGAAACCACCCTCGCCCCGGGGCGATTCAGTAATACACCCGCGGATTTGCCCATCGGCATGGCGAATTCCCCCGCTCGGGTCCGAAAGGGTGATCACGGTCCGAAAGGTTGCGCCGCGCCCGGGGAGCCCCAACAACTCGTGGAGCAGCTTGCGGACATTGTCTTCGTACGTCGCGTCCTCCCCCGCATATCGCGCGGCATAGATCCCCGGGGCACCGTCAAGGGCATCAACCTCCAGACTCGTGTCGTCTGCCAGTGCCCAGTGGCCAGTCTCCCGGGCCAAGGTGAGGGCCTTCTTGGATGAATTTTCCTCTGCGGTCGTTCCATCCTCCACTACATCGGGAACTTCGGGGTGGTCAAGTGCACTGGAAAAGGTCAGTCCGGGAGCAGCGAACACGCTGCGGATTTCCTTCAATTTGTCGGGGTTCCGGGTGGCGATCAGCAGGTGCATGAGACGAGGGGCCTGGAATACGGGGAGACTTGCACAACCGTGATTCGTTCAGTTTTTCGTGGGTACAGGGAGCAAAGCAACCGGCGGGTCCTCCGCGCTGCCTGAGCCATGTGAATTTTCGTGAGCAGGGACGGCATATCAAGGGGCCTGTACTATTCATACTTCCTGACTATATCGCAACCCTGCGGTCGCCACTTCAAACCAAAAGCGGCGTGAGAATCCATTGCAGCATCCAAAATGATGACCTGACAGCCCCAAACAAGTCCGTGGCCCGGATGGTCCGCCCTGACATCACAGCCCCCGAAGTGGGGCCGGGTTGGATAATGGAGGTGTCTGTGGCAATCATTTCGGCATGGGGCGGGCAGGAGTCCGCCAACTGTCAAATTCGAGCTGAAACGCGTCCTTGCGAGTAAACACGAATGTTTCTTGACTCGGATGCCTGAGAAATCTGAGCCTCCATGGAAGTGTTGTAGCAACACCTGAAACCTTCTTTCTGCAACCAGACGATGGGCATTCGAATCGGCGTAGATACCGGTGGCACATTCACCGACGTGGTGATTGATCGGGGGGCGGGCGAACGGCCGGTTATTCACAAGGTGCATAGCACGCCGGATGACCCGAGCCGGGCGGTGATCGAGGGGATAGGGCAGGGACTGGCCCGGATCGGTGCCAGACACAGCGACCTCGACATGCTGGTACACGGCACGACAGTCGCCACCAACGCCCTCCTGCAGCGACGGGGCGCTCGTGCCGCCTTGATCACCACCGCCGGGTTCCGGGATGTGCTCCACATCCAGCGACAGAGCCGCCCGCGCCTCTACGACCTCCGAAGCCGCCGGGCGGAATCGCTGATACCCCGCCGCCTTCGGTTCGAATTGACCGAACGCATCGGCCCCGACGGCAAAGTCCTGGCACCAATCGACGAGGAACAGCTGAATGACCTTCTCGACCGGCTGGCCAGGGAAAATGTCGAGGCGGTTGCCGTGGCGTTCCTTCACAGCTACGAGAACCCCGAACACGAGGTGGCGGTTGCAAGATCCGTTCGCGAGCGCTTACCGGGCATCACCGTCTGCATGTCCCATGAACTGGCCCGGCAGATTGGGGAATACGAACGCTTCAGCACCTGCTCGGTGAACGCCTTTCTCCAGCCGGGGATGGCCCGTTACGTCGAACGACTGGAATCAACATTGAAGGAAGATGACATAAACGCCCCGCTGTTCATTATGAAATCGAACGGAGGTGTCGTCGATGCGGTCACTGTCGCCCGCGAATGCGTGCAGACCATTCTATCCGGACCCGCGGGCGGGATCGTGGCCGGCGTAGCCATGGCGCAGCATCACGACAACACCAACATCATCACCGCCGACATGGGGGGTACCAGCTTCGACGTGGCGGTCATTACCGGAGGCGAGGCGAGCTTTGCCCGTGACGCCGAAATCGACGGTATCGCGATGATGGTCCCCATGCTGGACCTGCACACCGTGGGCGCCGGCGGAGGGAGCATTGGCTGGATCGACGCCGGAACGGCGCTCCGGGTCGGCCCTCACTCCGCCGGGGCCGACCCGGGACCGGCGTGCTATGGACTGGGCGGAACGGAACCAACGGTGACCGACGCGAACCTCGTGCTGGGGCGGCTCGCCACCGACTCGCGCCTTGCCGGCGGCATGCAACTCGATCTGGAGGCCGCTCGCGCGGCGATCATGGAAAACCTTGCGGCGCCCCTCGGGCTTCCCCTGGAAGCCGCGGCTGAGGGCATGATTCGGGTGGTCAATGCCACCATGGTCACTGCGATTCGCAAACTCACAGTCGAGCGAGGACTGGACCCACGAACTTTTACCCTGGCCCCATTCGGAGGGGCCGGCCCCCTGCATGGCGGCGAGCTTGCCCGCGAATGCGGCATTCGCAACACCCTGATTCCGCTTGCACCCGGCGCGGCTTCCGCGGTGGGTTTGCTGATGTCGAGCCTGCGAGAAGACCGGGTCGTCACCCACATCGCACTTCTCGATAAAATGGAGCCGGAGTCCCTGCAGAAAATGCTGGCGGAATCAGAGAACGAAACCCGGGCGCAACTCCAACTCTCTTCCCGCGTGCGGGTCGCTGCCAGCACCCGGCGTACACTCGCGATCCGCTATCTCGGCCAGAGCCACGACGACCCGATCCCGTTGCCTCCGGAAATGCCGGACCGAAGGAAAATCGCATCCGACTTTCACCAGGCCCACGATCGGCTGTACGGGTTCTCTCGGCCGGATCAGCCCCTCGAGCTGGTCAATCTCTGGGTAACGGTTGAACTGGATATTCAGCCGCTGCAATTACCGCGCGTCGAACCGTGCCGCGGCACGCCGGAGCCTATTGCGAGGCGTAATGCCACCTTCCACGGCGAGCGCCATGACACCCCGGTCTATGACCGTGCCCAACTCGGCGCATCCTGCCGGCTCACTGGTCCGGCCATCATAGAACAAGTTGACAGCACGACCGTCCTCTGGCCCGATGAACAAGCAGAGACAGACGACTACGGTCAACTGTTGCTCGGACCCATGGGAGATCGAACGTGAGTTTGTACAGGACGAGAACCGCCCGAAAAGCCACCTTGAGGATCATTCCTGAGTACAAGCCTGTCACCCGGGAAAACTCCGGGCGGCCAGCACGATGACCAGGAAGCGAATATCGACAACCGCGGCCGAAGTCCGCGCGGAATCCTGAACCATGTCCCGACCCGACCCCGTTCTCCTCGAGATCATGCGCAACCGCTGGCTCGGTATTGCGGAGGAAGTGTGCGCCGCGATGGTGCGGACGAGTTATTCGCCGAATATCAAGACGCGCCTTGACTGTTCAGCGGCCCTCGCGTTGCCGGATGGGCAAGTGCTGGCCCAGGCGGAGATCGGCACCCCGCTGCATCTCGGCATCATGCCGGCGATCTTCCGAGCCGTCCTGCGCCGATTCCCAATCGACACCCTGCGCCCGGGCGATGCGATCGTAACAAACCTCCCCTACCCCGAAGGGCCAGGGCACCTGCCCGATGTCTCCGTGATCTCCCCAGTGTTTCACGAGGGTAGGCCGTTCGCGCTTGCCGCCACCACGTCGCACCATGTTGACGTGGGTGGCTACACCCCGGGGAGCATGCCCTTCGGGGTGACCGAGATCTATCAGGAGGGCCTGCAAATCCCGCCGGTCCACCTCGTGCGCAGCGGTGAAATCGAAGAAGAGCTGGTGGAACTGGTTGAGCAAAACGCCCGAACGCGCATCGAACTGAGGGGGGACCTGATGGCCCAGATTGCCGCCGCACGAACCGCCGAGCGACGCGTGGCGGAACTCCTTGAGGTAGAAGATGCAGAGACCATCGAGCCCTACATGGCCTACATCCTCGACCACGCCGAGCGTTGCATGCGAGCAGGCATCGAGTCACTGCCCGACGGCGAATATTTCTACGAAGATTTCCTCGATGACGATGGAATGAGTGACACGCCGATTCGGATCGCGGTTCGTGTCACCGTCGGGGGCAGCGAACTGTCGGCGGATTTCAGTGGGAGCGGCGACCAGGTCCTCGGGCCGCTCAACTGTCGGATCTCGGCCTGCCGCGCCTGCACCTACTATGCCGTAAAAGCAGTTGTCGATCCGGCCCTGCCCACCTGCGCCGGGGCCTACCGGCCGATCACGGTCACCGCCCGCGAGGGCTCCGTGCTGAACGCCCGGTTCCCTGCGGCGATCGGCAACGCAAATATCCTGACCGATCAGCGGGTGGTCGACGTCCTGCTGGGCGCCCTGTTGCAGGCCGTACCCGAACAGGTATGCGCCGCCTGCAGCGGGGAAATGAACCTGATTAACGTTGGCGGCATTGCACCGTCCGGGCACTACTTCAACTATGTTGAAACCTACGCCGGCGGCCAGGGCGCCCATCACGACCTCGACGGCAGCGACGGGATCCACACCCACTTAACAAACACCCGCAACACTCCTGTCGAAGTCATCGAAAAGACCTATCCGCTGCACGTCACGGCCTACGGCCTGATCCCGGACAGCGAAGGTCCGGGACGCATGCGGGGGGGCTGCGGGGTGGTTCGCGAACTGGTTTGCCTCGCCGACCGAACAACCGTGTGTGCCGGCGCAGACCGTCGCACCTTTACCCCGTGGGGTGTCGGTACAGAACACCGTGCCCGGGGGCAGCATTGCCATGTCATCCGCAAAGATGGAACCCGGGAACTTCTGCCAACAAAATTTGTAACCTCCCTGGAAAAAGGCGAAAAACTCCGCATCGAGACCCCCGGCGGCGGTGGATGGGGGAAGCCACGAGACCGGGACCGGGACGCACTCTCCGGGGATGTAGCCGAGGGCCTGGTTTCCCCGGAACGGGCCAGGGAGGTCTACAGTGCGGAATGAGCCTTGCCGGATCCGTGCCGACGGAAAAGGAACATTTCAAGCACGTCGATCGCGGGACAAGAGGGTCTCATGCCTCAAACGTGCGGTGCCCTGATCATCGGCGGTGGGGTCCTGCGGGATCCGAGTCAGGGCTGAATGACGATCTTGATGGCGTCGATTTCACCCTTCGCAAGGCGCGTCATGGTTTGCGGGGTTTCTTCGAGGCTGCAATACCCGCTGATCAGACCCTCCACAGGAACGGAGCCCTGGTTGATAAGATCAACAGCGTCCGCGAATTCGCTCCGTGTAAACCCGTACGAACCCCGAATCAACGTCTCCCGATCCGTAATGCCCTGCATCGGCAACGTGAACTCCTTGTCAAGATTTCCGATGACAATCAGTTTCCCGCCGGGTCCCAGCAGTTCATAGGCGTCACGCACAGTCTGGGCGGAACCGACAGCTTCAAAAACACCGGCAGCGGGACGACCGCCATTCTGCTCCCGAAGCTCCGCGGCGGCATCACAGTTCGCGGCGTTAATGGGGTGTGCGCCAAGTTCCGCGATCAACGAGAGTTTATTGTCCAGTATGTCCAGGGCGTACACGGATTCGATCCCCTTGACTCGAAGTGCCATGGCAAGACCCATCCCGATCGTGCCGGACCCCACGATTGCCACGGCGTCCTGTGGGTCCGGAGACATGTGTTCTATGGCATGCAGACCGACGGCCAACGGTTCCGCGAGCAAGGCCGCCCCGGGAGTTACGTGTCCGTTTAATTTGAAGAGCCCGGATACGGGAAAGGCGAGGTATTCCGCCATGGCCCCCCAGGTACCGGCATTCACACCGAGGATCCGGCGTTCTTCACAACGTTGCTCGTTCCCGCTCCGGCAGTGCGGGCAGACGCCACAAGCCGTGTTGTTATAGACGGTGACCCGGTCCCCGACCTGAAGGGATGAGGCATCGGCATTGATCTCCATGACGCTGCCGGAGATTTCGTGGCCCATCACCATGCCGGGTGCCCGCCGGCCGCTTGCGCCGGTAAATCCATGCACGTCACTTCCGCAAATGCCCACGGCTTCGACCTTGATCAGCGCCTCGCCTTCGGAAGGCTCGGGCGTGGGAAACTCCGATAGCTCCATATCCCAGGGTCCGTTGTATATGAGTGCTCTCATCGTCATGGTTTTTCTACATGTTCCCATGCCCCATGGAGGTCCAGTGCCCCTCGAAGCGGGTCTGATAATAGCCCAGAACTTCCGTTGCGAAAGCAGGAATTGATGAATGATCGGATTTATGTAAGTGTCGGCGGAGGATGATTGAGGACCGGGACGTCTATTTTTTCGACCTCCAGGGATATCTTCTCCTTGAGGAAGCTCTCGTCCCGGAGGACGTCTCCGCCCTGAACGCCTGCATCGACAGCGTGCTCCCGCTGGAGCCAGGCGAGTGGCGGGGATATGTCCACGCACATGACTACGGTACCAACGACGGATTGAACCTGCAGCAGATCTACGAGGCGGGCGAGCCGTTCGAACGGCTGATTGACCATCCGTCCTGGATTGACAGGGCCAAATACTTTGTCGGCGGCGAAGGGACTTTCGACTGGCACCATGGCCCGCTATTCATTGACGAGAACTTCGCGAACATTCGCGGACCGGGGCAGGCAATCGGCCTGCACAACAGTGGCCACCTGGGAGTGTCGCGATGCCAGTTCCGGGTGGTGAACGGGAAATTTCACTGCAACCAGATCAACATCCTGGTGGCGTTAACCGAAATCGGCCCGGGAGACGGCGCAACCATGCTTGTTCCGGGAAGTCACAAGTCAAATTTTGCCCATCCCGATTTTGATGAATTCAAGATGAGTGCGGAAGGTGCCTCAATGGATTTCATGGAGGGCGCGAGGGAAATACACATGAAGGCGGGAGACGCGCTCCTGTTTGTAGACGCCTGTTCCCACGGTTCAGCAAAACGTGTAAATCCGGGACAGAGGCGTGTGGTCGTGTACCGGTACGGTCCATCCTGGGGAAACTTCCGTCACCCCTACCAGCCTTCTCCCCACCTCCTCGCGCGGCTCACAAAGGAACGGAGAGAAATCGTCTGGCCACGCCACGAGATCCACCGAACCCCGAACCGGGACATGGACTACCAGGGCGCACATCCAACGGAGAAGTGACTCATGAGGAACCGGGAAATCCTCCCGGCTTGGGGAAACGCGAGCTCGGGTTCCCCTTTTACGCAATGTCAAAGAAAACGGGCAGATGATCAGGTCGACACCTTGGTCCCGTTCCCTCCCGGATTCAGGTCGGGATCCAACTGCAACCGTACGGAACGAATTCGGGAATGCCCAAATCGCCGCTGCACATTTTGAAGAATCTCCCGCTTCCCGAAGCGAGACAGCTCGCTGAGCCATGCGGAATTGGTAACGTATACGAACAGGGTGTTCCGGTCGATTCGGCCAGGCCGGGCGTTACGTGCAATCTGCTCTCCAACGATTTCCACCCAGGAACCCATGAGCTGCTGCGTCCAAACCTCCCCGTCAAGACCGCACTTGCCCAGGACTTTGTGGACCACGTTCTCAACGGGATTGCAGCGTTCCGGTGGAGTCGGTACGTCCGTAACCCGGAGATGAAACCGCTCCCGGTCTATCTCCGGGTATCGCCACCGGAACGCTGCTCGCCTCTGTACGGTCATCGGCGGATGGGTAGATCCCGATCCCTCTGAATCATGCCAGCGACTGATTCATCGTCCTTCCCTGGCGCACCTGTTAGTGTGAAAATGTTACCGCAGCTTGCGGGTTTGTCACTATAATCTTGTTGACATTTAATTAACAGGCGGGCGGAAGTTCGCTTGACGAAGTACGCCCATCGAAGTTGAATGGCGGGCCGCGCATTTTCAAAGCATCACGCAGGGAGAAATCAACACATGTCTAATGCGGATATCGGACTGATCGGGCTGGCCGTGATGGGAGAAAATCTTGTCCTGAACATGGCCAATCACGGCTACACAGTAGCCGTTTACAACCGGACAACATCGAAAGTTGAGCGCTTCCTGTCCGGCCGCGCGAAAGGAAAAACCATTCTGGGCGCGCACACGCTGAAGGAACTGGTATCCCAGGTCAAATCGCCCCGTCGAATCATGATGATGGTGAAGGCCGGCGCGGCAGTGGACAAGGCGATTGAAAGCCTGATTCCGCTCCTCGAGCCGGGGGATATCCTGATCGACGGCGGCAACTCGCACTTCCCCGATTCGATCCGCCGGACAAGATCCCTTGCCGAGCACGGTTTGCTCTTTATCGGCACCGGCGTTTCGGGAGGAGAAGAAGGAGCCCTGACCGGCCCAAGCATCATGCCCGGCGGCAATCCCGACGCGTGGCCGCATGTAAAAAACATTTTCCAGGATATCGCCGCAACAACGGATGCCGGTGAGCCCTGCTGCGATTGGGTGGGTGAGGACGGTGCCGGACACTTCGTGAAAATGGTTCACAACGGAATCGAGTACGGCGACATGCAGATGATCTGTGAAGTGTACCACATGATGAAGGACGGCCTTGGGCTATCGAACGAGCGGATGCACGAGGTGTTTGCAGCCTGGAACAAGGAGGAACTCGATTCCTACCTGATCGAGATCACCCGGGACATCCTCGCGTACCGCGAGGACGATGGAACATGCACCCTGGACCTCATCCTGGACACTGCGGGTCAAAAAGGGACTGGAAAGTGGACGGCCATTGCCGCTCTCGACACCGGGCTCCCGCTTACACTTATCGGCGAGGCGGTGTTTGCCCGCTGTCTTTCCGCGCTGAAGGACGAACGTGTCACCGCCTCGAAGGTTCTGGACGGTCCGGAAAAAACGTACGACGGGGACGTGGAGTCGATGATTGATGACCTGAAACGCGCGCTGTACGCCTCGAAGATCATTTCGTACGCGCAGGGATACCAACTCATGCGTGGCGCCGCGGAAGAGTATGGCTGGAACCTCAACTACGGGGGCATCGCGCTGATGTGGCGCGGTGGCTGCATCATCCGGTCGGCGTTTCTCGGAAAAATCAAGGAAGCCTTCGACCGGAATCCGGAACTTGGCAATCTGCTTCTCGACCCGTTTTTCGAGTCCGCGGTGGAAGAGGCACAAGGCGCATGGCGGCGTGTTGTTTCGGCTTCGGTGGAACTGGGCGTTCCCATGCCCGCCATCGACAGCGCGCTCGCGAATTACGACGGATATAGCTGCAAACGACTTCCCGCCAACCTGCATCAGGCCCAGCGCGACTACTTCGGCGCCCATACCTACGAGCGGCTCGATAAACCCCGCGGGGAATTTTTCCACACCAATTGGACGGGCCGGGGAGGAAACACGTCGGCGAGCACCTACACGGTGTGACTGACAACCCATCCAATGACCCGCGAAATCCGAATCCCGGGCAATGACGCGGATCGCAATCCGGGCTTCCATATTCGTCCTTTCCATCAGCCCCTTGAACGCCGTCGGGCCCTGTTTCGTGCGATGCATAAAGCGACGCCCGGTCTGCACACCGTGCAGGTTCGACCCACAGGCACGGAATTCATTTTGATGCCGGCGGGCGGAATCACAGGTCCCGGCGCCTGGGCCACCGAGCTTCAACGTCGCATAAACCACCGGAGGAACCAGATGCAAGGTCAACGATGACGATCCATCGCATACTGCTGGCAAGTTCCTCGCCGCGGCGCAAGGCGTTGCTGGAGGAAGCCGGTTGTGAAGTCACCGTCGTGCCCCCGGGGACGGAAGAGATTCGGCGCCCCGAGGAGTCGCCGGAGGCATATGCCGCGCGAAACGCCGCGGAGAAGGCGAAAGCGATCCTGCAGCGTGGCGACATTCATCTCAGCGCGCGCGAAACGCTGATCGCCGCCGACACGATCGTCGTGCTCGGCGAGAAGATTCTGGAAAAACCGCGATCCTCCTTCGACGCCGTGTCCATGCTCAGCGAGCTTTCGGGCAAGGTGCATCGCGTCCTGACCGGTGTGTGCATCACCGCCAGCCATGTCGCCCAACGATCGTTTGTCGAGGCGACCCGGGTACACTTCCGGCCGCTCGAGCGCGCGGAGATCGAACGGTACGTCATCACCGGTGAACCCATGGACAAAGCGGGAGCCTACGCAATTCAGGGAGGGGCAAGCGAAATGGTGGAGCGAATCGAAGGCTCACGAACAAACGTCGTCGGCCTGCCCATGGAACGTGTGCTGGAGGAGCTGAAACAGATTGCGGGAAGGTAAAGGTCCAAGGTTTCGGAGCTCAGCGCGGCCCCCAGGCGTTGCGTTGGATTCTCCGGTCCTGACCCTTCCCTGAACACCTGAACCCGAACCTCTTTTGTAGTCTGCAATCAATCAATCGCTCGCCAATCGAACACCACCCCCAGCGCCTCTTGCGGCCGGTCCGAGAGCATTCCGTAGATCTCCGGGCATTGTTCCGGTTTCGCGACGTGAGTGATTAGATCGTCCACCGGCAACCGCGCCGGATCCGCCATGAGCTCCAGAATCATGCAGCGGTCGCGGTCCTTGGTCCACGGATAGTAGATGTGCGGCTGTTCGGGCGTAAAGGGTTGGAAAGCGCCGGTGAATTCCACCTCACGGACATGCAGTTCTTCAAAAAAGGACATCTCCACGGTCCCGCGGGGGGACCCCAGCGCGACAAACCGCCCTGCGATCCGAGACAGTTTTGCGGCCGCCGGATACACGGCGGGAATTCCCGTGGCCTCGATGACGACATCCGCGCCGTCCCCTGGGCATAACTCGCGAACGACCGCCACGAGATTGCCTTCCGTTCCCGGGTTGATGCAGTGGTCGGCCCCTCTTCGCCCGGCGTGGTCCAGCCGGGAATCATTCAAATCGATCGCGATCAGCGGTGTTGCCCCGGATAGACGGGCAAATGAAAGCGCGAACTGACCAACCAGGCCCAGGCCCACCACGGCAACCGCGTGACCCAGTTGAACGAATCCTTTCCGGATGCCCCGAATGCCGATCGCACTCATGACAAGCAGGGAAGCGCGCCGGGTTGGAACGTTGTCGGGGATCCTGTAGTAGTGGCTGGTGTGAATACCATGGCTTGCGTGGTTCCCCTGACAGGCCACGCGGTCACCGGGGCGCACTCCCTCCACGGATTTCCCGGTTTGCAGGACGATCCCCGCGCTACAGTAGCCGGTGGGATGCGGATGCCGGGGCGGCTGTCCCCATTCATGGCCATGGACATAGGAGTAAAGCTCCGTCCCGACGCTCACCGCCGTAAATTCGTTCCGCACCAGAATCCCGTCGCTGGGGACCGGACCCGGGTCGAAGGACTCCAGCGTAATGTCGCGGATCCCCTGGACGACGAATCGCCTTGCATTGAGGTCGGCCATGCCTAGTACTGCCTCACGGTCAATACAACCATTTGGAGTGCGCTCAAAGCAGCAACGAGGCTACTCACGCGGACTCGTGTTACACGCATTTCGCAACGCATCCGTATCCCTC
>CAZTAB010000216.1:0-12043 GCA_964611475.1 uncultured Verrucomicrobiota bacterium
TCATGATCACCGCCGATGGAAAGGTCAAAGTGCTCGACTACGGACTCGCATGGCGCATCCAGGAATCGATCGCCCGGCTCAGCAACATTGCCATTCCGATCAGCGGCACTGGCCCCTATATGTCACCGGAGCAATGGAAGGGCCAGGAGCAAGACGGGCATTCGGACCAGTACTCGCTTGCCGTCGTGGCCTACGAATTGCTTTCCGGACGTCCTCCGTTTGAGGGATCGAACCTGGACGTCCTCCGCAACATCGTTCTGAACGAGGAGCCGGAGAAGCCCAAAGACCTCGATGCCGGGATATGGACGGTGTTGAAAAAAGCATTGTCCAAGAAAAAAGACGAACGATACCGGAGTTGCGCTGCATTCGTCGAAGATCTCTCCCGGGCAACTGCCGGCGGCAGGATTCCACGGATCCGAAGCGGCGGGCGGATCGCGGCCGTGGCGGGCGTTGCGGCCATTGCCGTCGCCGCCGTCTTCGTCTCGATCAAATTGGGTTGGTCCGGCGGGGCACGGGAAGAACCGGTCGTAACTGCCACATCTCCGGACGGACAGGTGGCCCACGACCCCTTGAACTATCACGCGCTGGTGATCGGGATCAGCGAATACAACATGGGGAACGCGGACCACTGGGACAACCTCCCCAACGCCAAGGGTGACGCCAACGCCATCGGCAATGTCCTGGAACAGGAGTACGGATTCGAGGTCACCAAACTGCTCGACAAGAAGGCGACCAAGGAGGCAATCATCGAGAACCTGGACCGACTGGGACGGATATCCGAGCGGGACGCGGTCCTCATCTACTTCGCGGGCCACGGATACTATGAAAATCACCTTCGCGAAGGATACTGGATCCCTTCCGGGGCGGAACGACCCGAGGGGGGGAAGGTGCCACGAGACGGCTGGGTCTGGAACTCGATCATCAACAAGATCGTCGGCGCATCGGTTGCGCGGCACGTGCTCATCATCGCCGATTCCTGCTACAGCGGTTCCCTGCTTCGGGGTGGGACCGAGCTGCCTGAGGACCGGCAGTACGAGTGGTACCGGCAGGCCATTCGGAAGCCGTCACGGTATGTCATCACCAGCGGCGACAATGAGCCCGTGCTCGACGGGAGCGCGGGTCACAGCGTCTTTGCACAGCAGATCCTCAACTTCCTGAAGTACTCGGAGAAGGGCATCTTCTCCGCAAACGAACTCGGCATCGCGATCCGGGAGCGAGTCAGCGAAGTCACGGGACAGATGCCGCGCACAGAACGGCTCGCCGTGGGAGGCGATGCCAAAGGGGAGATCGTGTTCGTACGCAACGACTACCTCCAGCGGTTCGCTTCACTCCGCGCCGAAGAACCCGATCCCTCTCCTTCGGTCTTCGATGTGGTTCGCTCCGACGCGCGCAATGTCATCCCGGACGATGCACTCCAGGAAGCGCTGCTTGCGGCGAACGTAGGGGCGACGAACACGGCAATGAGGATCTTACACTCCATCTCCGATGACAATTCCGATTCTGAACTGGTGGAGCAACTCGTCTCCTACGTGCAGGGAAAGCAACACCGCGAGAAATCCCAAAATATCAGCAACCTCATCGATCGGATTCAGGAAATGCGGGAAAGCGATGAGGATGAAGAGAATCCGTACGCAAACTATGCGCGGCCCCGCGTCCTCGCATGCATCGGACCCGAATACCAGGGAGGGAATCCGGATGCCCGGGGATTCACCGAAATGATGCGCTTTCGGGTCGGCCTCGAATTGAACAGGCGGGATGATATTGTCTTTATCGAACGAGGGAACCTCGATCTGATTCTTGAAGAACAGGGGATCAGTGCGGCCGGGTTGACAGACCGTCAGGCAGGAGACGAGCTTGGAAAACTGTTGCCCGCGAGCATGCTGCTTACCGGCGAGTACATGGAAATGGGAGACGATCGAGAGCTTGTGTTGCAGGTCATTGACACATCCACCAGCGAGACCCGTTACCTCGATATCGGCTCCAATCCGGAACAGGACGTTCCCGGCATTTACGGGCGAATCGCCGAGAAGGCCGTTCAGGCAGCGCGCGAACTCAGTCCGTTCCGGGCCCTGGTAAACAACCCGGACAGCCCTGAACCCACCATTGGCGTTGGCGAATTTCATGCCGTAACCACGGATGCCCGATTCAAGCTGATCTGGGAGAAACCGGTGAACGGAGATCCAGCGAACGGCCAGATCCCCGAGAGAATCGGGTCCGCCACCATTTCGTCCAAGGGTGACATTGTGAGCGTCATCGCCCCCCAATGGACTTCTGAGCCCCCGCCCGAGTCATTAAACCAGATCTGGGCGGTTGAAATCGAGCCGTAGAAAGGCTTACCGTAGGTATGCTTCGGTTGAGAAAACCCGGCAGGACAACAGGTGTCGTGACGTGTGTCGTCTGGCTGGCCTTCACGGCGGCGGTCATCGCACAAGCGCCCCCGCCTCCTCCTCTCCCGCCCGAACCCGGTTCCGGGAACGGGAATCCGCCGGACATCGTGATCCCGCCGGGAACTGACGTCACCATGATGCCCGGCGTCCATCAAACTACTATCCGCTCGAACCCGGACGGCCCTCTCCTCGCGCAGACACCTACCGCGGACCTGACCCCTCAGGTCTTTCTGGTGAACACGCCCATCGGAACCGTTCCTATCACGGTCCGACCCGCAGGACCCAATGTAACGGCCGCACCAGCGCCCGTCCCGGAACCCCCGTCATTCAGGCCCCCGCCCATTTTTTCCGCGCCTCTGCCGGCCGGATCGGGAGCGCGCGCGCTTGGTTTTGCCGGCGCGTTCGTGGCCATTGCCGACGACGCCACTGCCGCCTCGTGGAATCCGGCCGGATTGATCCAATTGGAGCGGCCCGAAGTATCCGCCGTATTCCGATACAGCCACACGGAAAACGATCATTCATCTGCCGACCCGGACTTCGGTGTCAGGGAAGACGACTACAACAGTGAAGGGCTCAATTACGTCAGCACGGCCATCCCATATTTCCTCGAGTCCATCAACCGCAAGGTTGTGTTTTCATTAAACTATCAGGAAGCCTACGATTTTACGCATTCCTTCGGAGCACGCGTCATGGACCGCTCAAGCCGGCGCCTGTCGGCATCGAACGCAAGGACCTTCACAGAATCCCAGACCGACACCCTGCTCTTCGAATCCGGAACGATTGAGGTCGTCGTCGCAAGCGAGTTTGTGACACGGTCATCCAGCACCTTGAACCAGGCGATCGAAACGGCGATCTCCTCTGATCTCAGTTTTGAACAGGAGGGCGTGATTGAAGCGGCGTCTCCTGCGTTCGGGATTGAAATCACGCCGACACTCGCGCTCGGTGCGGCGCTCAACTACTATCAGGACAGCCCCTTTTCGGGTCGAAAGATCCGATCACGAACATTCGCTTCCTATACCGCGACCTCTGGCAGCACGGCCCGCATGACTCAGGACCGCGTAACCACCGGAACCTTTACCAGTCACGGGGTCGTGCGCGTTCCGGGCACAGGGATTACACCGGGCTTTGAATCTGACCTCGGGGAGACTTCCGGCATGTTTCCCGCCTTCGAGGATTCGAGCACAACCACGGAGCGGGATGATGTCCTGGTCAGGGGCACCTACGAGGAGATCAACGAATTCGACAACCTTCACGGGCACAATGCCAACTTCGGCTTGCTCTGGACCGCCTCCAGGTATCTCACGCTCGGCGCGGCTGTGGATCTGCCGTGGTCGGCCGACGCCGAACAGCGAAAAACCGTTCGAACCTCCGCGGATCAATTCGATGGATCAGGAACCCAGTTGATCCGGTCGGATGCATCGGAGTTTTCAGAGGTCAAGGATGTGGAATTCGAGTTCCCGCTGTTCTGGACCGCAGGAGCCGCATTCCGGGTGCCCGGCAAATGGTGGCCGCGGCTGCGGGCCAGCGTAGACGTGGGGCAGACACTCTGGTCCGATTTCGCGTTCGTGGTCGAAAACGAAGGGAAATTGAATCCACTCGACGGCACACCGCACGGCATCAATGAAATCGACGACACGTGGTTCGCCCGGGGTGGCGTGGAATACATCTGGCTTCTGGACCGGACCGAAATACCGTTTCGGGCCGGCGTCATCTGGGAACAGCGCCCCGCGATCGAATCGTCTGACAATTACTACGGATTCAGCCTGGGATCCGGCTTTTCGCTCGGAAAGGACCCAGGAAAACTCATCATCGACTTTTCTTATAACCATCTCGAAGCAGACGATGTCCAGACGGTTGTGCCCGAGCAGGAAGGCCTGACCACGGACACGAGGCAGCACCAGTTCTTCATCTCGGTTATTTACCACTTCTGAATGGCGCGGCGGCGGCATTCCGCCTGTATCACGGCCTCTGCACGGAGCCCGGGGCGGGGCTTGGGGGGGGCGGCAAATCATGCTGGATTCCGCAGATGGGCTGTGCTTCACTGGCCTGCCTTTTCAACCCAGAACGAGGAAGGTCGATCATGAAAATCACCCGGGTTATTGCACAAGTATTACGCCTGCCGGAAATGGAGGCAAGAACGGCGGGGACACAGGACACGTTGCTCATTCGTGTTCAAACCGATACGGGCCTGGAAGGCGTCGGGGAAGTCGATTCGAGTCCAGAAGTCGCAAAATCCGTGGTGGACGCACCGTTCAGCCACAACGTTGCCTGCGGGTTGCGTGAACTGCTGATAGGCGAAGACCCCCTGGATACCGAGAGGCTATGGGACAAGATGTACAAAGGGACTGTTTATTTCGGCCGACGGGGCGTGGCAATCACGGCCTTGGCCGGCGTTGACGTTGCTCTGTGGGATTTGAAGGGAAAGCATTTCGGCGTTCCGGTGCACCAGTTGCTCGGCGGAAAACGTCATGACCGGATTCGCGGATACGCGTCGATTCTCTTCGGAAAGGATGGGGCTGAAACAGCGGATATCGGCCGACGCTGGACCTCTGAGGGGTACACAGCGGTCAAGTTCGGGTGGGAGCCCATGGGACAATCGGAGGCTCTGGACCTGGAGTTGGTGCAAGGCGCCCGAGAGGGATGTGGTGACAACGACGTCCTCATTGATGCGGGCTGTGTGTGGGACCGCTCCACCGCGCTGCGGCGCGCAAGGCAGTTTCAGGAGTACGGCATCGGCTGGCTCGAAGAGCCGCTTTCGCAGGACGATATTGAGGGATACATCTGGCTGCGGAACAACTCTCCTGTTCCGATTGCGGCAGGAGAGGGCGAATGCGGTCGCCAGGCGTACGAGCCATGGATCGAGCGCCGGGCACTCGACATCTTTCAGATCGATCTCGGGCGCAATGGGTTCACGGATGCATCGTTTATTCGACGACGTGTTGAAGACAGCGGCTCCAAAGTCGTGAATCACTGCTACAAGACTCCAGTCAGCGTGGCGGCCTGTGTCCATTGGCTTTCCACCGCAACCACTGCATTTTTATTTGAGGATTGCGTCGAGGACTCACCGCTTCGTCATGAGCTGTCTGAAGAGCGCTTCCAGTCCGGCAAGGACGGCTTCATCGAAGTCCCGGATCGACCGGGCCTGGGGGTGACGCTACGGCAGGACGTGGTAGAGAGATACCTTGTTGCTGAGAGCGGATGAATCGGGAGATGGGTGAAACCCGACGCAAGGGGAAAGGCGCTCTGCATCCCTGCAACGGGGAATAGAGATCCACGAACAACTCTCACGCCCTGCTCTGGCTCTCGAGGCATCCGAAGGCAGGGCACAGAGACCGGTGCGGCCCCTGCTTCCCTGAAAGCGTGACCCGGGAGAGAGAATATGGTAGGTAGATGACCATGCAGGCACTGTGCAAAAAAGCGAAGGGTGTGGGGCACATGGAGCTGGTGGATGCGGAGACGCCGGAGCCAGCCGCCGGAGAAGTACAGATCGCGGTTCAAGCCGCGGGGATTTGTGGCACGGACATCCACATCGCTCACGACACCTTCCCCTACAATCCACCCGTTATCCTGGGACATGAATTCTGCGGCGTTGTCAGTCGCGTCGGTGACAACGTGACGAACTATGCGGAAGGCGACCCTGTCATGGCGGAAACCACCACGACTCTCTGCGGAACCTGCCCCGCGTGCCAAGAGGGAAGAACCAATCACTGCCTTTCCCGAACCGCCTACGGCATCCACGTCAATGGCGGCTTCGCCGAGCACGTCGTCGTGGGGCAGGCATCGGTTCATCCGCTGCCGCCCAACGTCGATTACGTCATGGGCGCAATGACTGAACCGCTCGCCGTATGCGTGCGTGCCCTTTGCGAACGATTCCAGGTATCCGCCGGCCAGGTCGTCCTCGTCCAGGGACCGGGACCGATCGGACTACTATCAGCGATGGTCGCAAAAGCCCACGGCGCCACAGTCGTTGTCACGGGGGTCGCACGGGACAAGCCGCGACTGGAGCTCGCAAGATCCTTGGGCGTCGATCTCGTCGTGCAGGTGGATAATGAAGATCTGCAAGACGCGGTTAAACCCTTGTGCGCCGCGCGCGGCGGGGTTGATGTTGCGGTGGAAGCATCCGGAGCCACACCGGCCGTGGAAGCGGCCTTCCAATGTACCCGCAAGGGCGGAACGGTAATTCAGTTGGGGTTGGCGGACGGCCCCATCACGATCGACTACTCACAAATCGCCTTTCGCGAGATCAGCGTAATCGGATCATTCGCCCATTGCTGGAGTTCCTTCGACTCCGCGTTAACGCTCATGGACCGTGGCATCATCGACGTGAAGGCAATTCTAACCGGAATCGCGGCATTGGAGAATTGGCAGGAGTCGTTTCACCGCCTCGAGGAAGGGGACGGGGCCAAAATTCTACTTGCTCCGCCTGGCTCAATGGTAGAGCCGACGTTATGAGCACATCTTCGAATCCGGCTCTTTCCGCCGATCTGCTGGATCTGTATCGGCAAATGCTGACCATCCGGGCATTTGAAGAGAAAGTTCTCGAGTGCCACCAAAAAGGACTCAACCAGGGGGCGGCACACACATACATCGGAATGGAAGCTGTCGCGGTCGGCGTGTGCGCTGCACTTCGCAAAGACGACCTGGTTACCAGCACACACCGGGGCCACGGCCACTGCATTGCCCGCGGATTGGAGCCAAAACGCATGCTGGCAGAAATCTTCGGACGCGCCAGCGGATACTGTGGTGGCAAGGGGGGCAGCATGCACATCGCAGACGTGGAGGCGGGCATGCTGGGCGCCGATGGGATTGTCGGCGGGGGGATTCCGATTGCGGTCGGGGCGGCCCTTGGAAGCCGTGTCCTGGGCTTGGACCGGGTCGTCGCCTGCTTCTTCGGCGAAGGTGCCGCCAACCAGGGTTCCTTTCATGAGGCGATCAATCTTGCGGCAGTGCAGAAACTCGCCAACGTGTTCGTATGTGAAAACAACTACTGGGCACTAAGCGCGGATTTCGAGTCCACAACGTCCGTCCCGTCGGTTGCGGACCGGGCAGCCGCCTATTCCATACCCGGCATAACTGTCGACGGCAACGACGTCCTCGCCGTTCACGACGCTGCGCTGGAGTGTGTTCGCCGCGCACGCAGTGGAACCGGTCCGAGTCTTATGGAATGCCGGACCTATCGATGGGAGGGCCACTCCGTATTCCCGCGACCCGATCCCCGCCCCGCGAACGAAGTCGAGACCTGGAAGCAAAGAGATCCGATCCAACGAGCACGTTCCGCTCTGCTGGAGAAGGAGGCACTGAGCGCAGTGTCGGACCAGGAGCTACAGGATGAAATCCGGGGTTTAATGGATGACGCCGAAACATATGCGACAAACAGCCCCTCGCCGGACGCGGCGGCGGCGATGAGCGACATTTATTGTTCAGACCATGAATGAGATTCGCCGCATCACCTATTCAGAAGCCTTGAACGAGGCGCTTCGCGAAGAGATGTCCCGGGACTCCAGCGTCTACGTGGTCGGCGAGGACATTGCAAAGATTGGCGGCCTGTTCGATGTGACCAAAGGACTGCTCGACGAATTCGGCGAGGAACGAGTCATCGACACGCCAATCTCAGAGGCCGCCATCGCAGGTGCCGGTATCGGCGGTGCCCTGGCAGGAGCAAGACCGGTCATCGAATTTCAATTCTCCGACTTCATGACCATCGCCATGGATCAAATCGTGAACCACGCGGCGAAACTCCGGTACATGACTGGAGGGCAGGTTCGAATACCAGTCGTCATGCGTGCGCCCATCTGCAGCGGCATAGGAATGGGCGCCCAGCACTCCCAGAGCCTGGAGTCCTGGTTCGTTCACATCCCCGGTTTAGTGGTGATCATGCCCGCGAGTCCGTACACGGCAAAGGGGTTGCTCAAGGCGGCTATTCGGGACGACAATCCAGTCATTTTCCTGGAAAATCGACGCCTTTACTCGATTCGAGGCACCGTTCCGGGCGAAGATGAGCTCATCCAGATCGGGAGGGCGGCCGTGGTGCGTGAGGGTTCCGATGTCACGGTTGTGGCCACGGGCCGCATGGTTCGCGTGGCCGAAGGCGCCGCCCGGAAATTGGCCCGGACCGGGATCGAACTGGAAATTGTGGATCCACAGACGCTCAAACCGCTGGACACGCAGACAATACTCGATTCGGTAGAAAAAACCGGGCGGGCCATCGTGGCGAACGAAGCATGCCGGACCTGTGGATTTGCCGCGGAACTTTCCGCGACCATCGCAGAGTCCCTGCACAGCCGGTTGGAAGCTCCGGTACAGCGAGTGCCCGCCTAAGACTCGCCGATGCCGGTGTCGCAAGCACTGGAAAAAGAAATTCTCCCGAGTGAACAGGATTTGCTGGAGGCAATCGCCCGCGTCCTGCCGGAAATGAACAGCGAGGAGGCACGCACGTGACGAATGGGGGGCAATTCAAACAGAAGTTAAAGGCCGGGGAGACCGTAATCGGGCTGTCGGCCATCGTTCCATCGCCCGTGTTGATTGATGTCCTCGGCCACGCCGGGATGGACTTCTGCATGATTGACACGGAGCATGGCCCATTGGGGATGGAATCCGCCACCAATATGGTCATCGCCGCGGATGGGACTGGGGTCGCACCGATTATCCGGGCCGCCGACAATAACGAAAAAATGATTCTGCGGGCGCTGGACATCGGTGCGGCCGGCGTCCAGGTTCCCCAGATCAACTCCGTGGATGATGCCCAGTCCGTGATCCGGTACGCAAAATATGTACCCATGGGCGAGCGCGGGCTCTCCGCTTTTACCAGAGCGGGGAACTACTTCAGTGGCGGCGCGCCCAGCCACACCGACCGGCAAAACCAGGACACGTGCATCGTGGTGCACATCGAGGGGAAACGGGGACTGGACAACCTGGACCAGATTCTCCAGGTCGACGGCATCGACGTGTACTTCCTCGGCCCGTTTGACATCTCACAATCGCTCGGCATGCCCGGTGACGTGCGACATCCCACGGTGGAAGCCGCCCTGCAAACCGCCTGCGAGAAGGCGAAGCGCGCGGGCAAATGCATAGGCTCCTTCGCGAAAGACATGGATATGGGCCGCTGGCTGCTGGGACTCGGAGTGCAGTACATGCTCTACAGTGTAGATGCAACGATCTACCTCGAAGCATGTGAAAGAATTGTTGGAGATTTACGCTCCTGATGCAGGGTGCGCCGAAATACGCGCTCGAATTCCGAAGACAGACAACAACCAGAACACCGAACATTTAGAGAGATTACCATGCCCCGAAGTGAACCTTGGCGTTATGAGAAGCTTACCTGGCCGGAAATCAATGAGGCGATGGAGGCGAAAAAAGTCGTGGTGGTGCCCATCGGATCGACCGAGCAACACGGAGCGCACCTTCCCTTGGATGTGGACGTGGTTTGTCCCGTAGGCGTGGCCCATGAAGCCGCGCGGATCGTGCCGAACAAGGTGCTCGTCATGCCGCCGATCGTTCACGGATACACGGCGCACGTCATGGATTTTCCAGGGACGATCAACATCCACTATGAGCATTTTATTCGCATGGTTCTGGACGTGGGCAAAAGCCTCGCCTACCACGGGTTCAAGAAAATCATTCTGCTCAACGGTCACGGCTCCAACTGGCCAAACCTTGACCTGGCATCGCGGCGAATCAACCTGGAAACGGATGCGGAGTGCAGCGCGCTTTGCTGGTGGAGCCTGATGACCATCGACAAGGAGTTCTATGCGTCGTGGCGGGAGAGCAAGTTTCCCGGCGGGTGTGCGCACGCGGGTGAGTTGGAGACATCCATGTACCTCTATCTCGACGAGGACAATGTCCGGAAGGAAAAAGTCCAGGATGGGGATATTGAGTACAACAACCAGCATTCCGATTTCCACTGGACCGATCTGCTCGCCGCGGGTCCCGCGCCGGTCACTTCGTGGACGGCCAGCTATACAGACAGCGGCGTACTGGGGGAGGCCACCTTGGCGACAAAGGAAAAAGGGGAAAAGGCCTTGCGGGAGACGGGGCGCCAGTTGGCGCGCTGGATCGAGGAGTTCGGATCAACTCCGAAACCGCCCCGCGGCGACCACCATGCCGCGGAACCCACCATGGCCATGCCCTGGCAGCAGCCGGAAACTCCGACCGATATGGGCAACGTGCACGGCGACGGACAACCTGACGGCAGCTAATCCCCTGTGATTTCTCCATATTCGAGAAGAAAAAAGGGAGACAGGGAATCGAACACCGCGGAGTGCAGCATGGGCCAACCTGCAAGCACCACGCCACTGCGGGTCCCCCGTGACGGAAAAGCCCGCGCAAAAAGACCCGTTTAGGATAAAGACTTTTTTTCCTCAAATGAGCATAAGGCAAACCCGGAGGACAATAATGCTGTCACCTCACACCTGCCCTGCTACATTGTTCCGCGAGACCATGAGTCAGCTTGTCACCAAGGGCCTGCCGGAAATCCAGCACGCGTGAATGCGCAAAATCCTGCTCGCGAAGATGCCGAAACGGATCTCCTGATCCACAACAGTTTCTGGCGGCGTATTGCCCTGAAAGCCCTTCGCGCAGTGGACGCCGCCTTCGCACCTCAGCCGGACCACGCCGAATTCAAGGGGAACCGGATCGCCTACCTGTGCAACACGCACATGGGCGATGTGACCGTTGCCGTTCCATACATCGCCTATTTCCGTTCCCGTTTCCCTTCCTGCGAGGTCATACTTTTCGCGCACCAGGCCTACGCGGAGATGTATGAATACTTCGACGTGCCCGTAACGTGCGTCCCCCCCCTTCCGCTGGACACGCATTCGACTCGTGCACGGGTCCATGATATCAGTGCCAAGCTCCGGTCCCTCTCGGTCGACGCCAGCATCAACGCGTCCAGCGAGCGTTACTTTGCAGTGCACGTGGCGCAGCGAAAGGCCGGGATCCCGGTCCGGGTCGGATGGAGCCACAAGGGGCTCGGTGTTCTTCTTACCCGCCCCGCCGTGCACGATCCTGCCTATCGAAGCCATCAGCGCGTAGGGGCCTTGTTCGCGACGTTAACAGGCGACGACACGTTTCTCGACGGGACTCGCATCTTCGACTGGTGGTTCAGGCGTCATCCGCCGGTCCAACACAGCGTGCCGACCCACCGGATCGGGCTTGTATTCGAAGCCCAGCACGGGTTTGTCTGGTCCGCAGAACGGTGGGACGGTGTGATCCGAAGCATCGCGCAGGACCGACCCCTAACCACCTTCGTGATGCTCGGAAAGGATGACTCACCCGTCACATCTAGCGTACGCACCATTCTCGGCACACAGGGTCTTCCCTTTGAGGACCAAATCGGCAGAACTTCCATGGGCGGCCTCCTCGACGTGCTGCGCGGGCTGGACGGGGTCATTACGGTCGACACGGGCGTGCGGCACGTCGCAAATCTGCTCGCCCTGCCAACCGTCGTGATGCGGCACTCCCAGAGTTCCAACGTGGAATGGGGCCCCTACGGCCGGCGCGAGTCGGTTCTTACCCATCCGGAACCGTGCTCGCCCTGCGGGCTGGCCAGCTGCAAGCACGACACCATCCGCTGCATGGAGTCGATCACCTCTTCGGACATCGTGAACGCGGTCCGATCGATCATTCCCGGGGGGCGCGGGTGACTCACGGGAGGGTGC
>CAZTAB010000217.1:0-2532 GCA_964611475.1 uncultured Verrucomicrobiota bacterium
ACGAATAAAGCGGTCCAGCCCCGGCTCGATGGGCAGCAGGGCAACGCGAGGCTCATGGCTGCCGGCTTCCGGCTTGAGCCTCACGATCATGTGAAGCGCAAGGTTCTTCACCAGTGGGAACCCCCGTTCCCTATGCAAGCCCATGGGCGTTATGACCGGGTAGATCTGGTCCATGAACAACTGCTCGAGATAGCGGTGGTGATCCTCCGCCATCTCCTCCATACGAACACGAGCAATGCCATGCGAGGCGAGCCGGGGCTCAAGGTCCTCCCGGTAGCATTCATACTGACGGGCCACCATGGTGTGGGAGCGTCGGCTGATTTCCTTGAGTTGCGCGAGCGGGGTGAGCCCGGACGGGTCCTTCTTTCTTCGGCCCGCCTCCACCAACGCTCGAAGGCCCCCAACCCGAACCATAAAAAACTCGTCCAGATTTGAGCCCGTAATCGCAAGGAATTTGAGGCGCTCCAGGAGAGGCACCTCCGGATCCAGCGCCTCACCCAGCACACGTTGATTAAACTCGAGCCAGCTTAATTCCCGGTTGAAGTATTGAAGCGTTTCATCCAAACTCAAGCTCCCTCCTCCTTCCAGCGAGCCTGTAACTCCACGCGCATCCCGTACACCTGCTCAAAAAGGTCACCCTTGTCCTTGAGTGACATTTTCTCCAGGGTTGGGTTTTCTACCTCCTGGGTCGCCAGAAGAACGCACTCGCCCTCAAGAATGCAATGAACCATCGAAATGCGCTGCTGACGAGCCCGGTCCAGCGCATCCGCAACGCGAAGGATTGCCGCCAGCTTGTTCACGACAATCCGGTCGTCTCGATCGAGGGACCCGTACAGATCGTGTGTCGCGCGAGGCACCGCGCGGCGGTGGTAACGGGCAACCAGCGAAACGATGGTCTTCTCCAGGTTGCTCAATCCGAACAGTTCGCTGTTCATGATCAGATACATGGAATGCTTGTGGTGGCTCCGGGTACTGACAACATTCCCGATTTCGTGCAGCAGGCCAGCCAGGTAGAGAAGGACCCGATACCTCGAATCCAGCCGGTGGATTGCCTGAAGCTGGTCAAAAAGCCCGGAGCACAACGTTGCGACATGCAACGCGTGCTCCTCGTCGAAGTGAAACTTTCGCCCCAGGTCCAGCGCGCTCTTCACCACCTGATCCTCAATCCGGCTTTCCCAGATTTTCGCACCGGACATCTCGATGAGCAGCCCGTCGCGCAGGGTCTGCGTTGCCACGAACAGAGACTTCGCCCCAAAGGTTTCCGCCATCATGACAATGGCAAGCAGCGCCGGGCCAAGCGTCTCGGCGTCCGGCACAGGCATATGGTGCTTCTGCAGCAACTCGTCGATATTGCAATCCAGGATCTCCCGGGAAAATTCATCCAGATCCTTCACTTGGATCTTCCTCGGCTCGCTCCGGTCCCAATCGGGGTCCATTTGGGAGACCGCAAAGCGGATGTCACCACCGATGACCAGGAGGCGCAAATCCTCGACCCGCGGCACAGTTCGATACATGTCGTCTAGCATCCGCTGAATGCTCGACCTCAGAACGTGCAAGGTGCTCTTCAGCGATGTATGGTGGGATTCCAGCATTTCGTGGAGCCGGAGGGCACCAAGCCGGTAGGTTCCCGCGCAGGTCATCACCTCATCCTCGATCAGCAGCAGTTCCGTACTGCCGGCACCCACCTCCACGATGAATACGGGTTTTCCGCGAAGGGCGCGCACCTCGGTCACAAGCGGCATCACGGCAAGATAGGTAAGCCGGTTCACCTCCATTTCATCGATCGCATCCACCTCGATGCCTGTTGCCGTGTAAATCCGGTCCAGAAAATTCGCCTTGTTCGACGCCTCGCGCACGGCGCTGGTGGCGATCGCGCGCACCTGGTCGCTTTTCGTCACGCCATACTCCTGGAGCACTCGCCGGAACTGCAGCAGCACACGGACACATTCTTCCGTCGTCTCCTTTCGGATTCGTCCATGCGTCCAGGTGTCCTTGCCAAGCTGTACGGAGCGCTGAAGGGAATCCAGCGGGTGGATACATCCAAGCCCATCGACCTGCGCGATCGCCATGCGAATGGATGAACTCCCGATGTCGACCACCGCGACCGTTCGAATACCGTCCGACGATTCTTCGGCGCGGAGATGAAGCGTCTCGGTCATCGGACCAAGCTCCCGCCTTTCGCCTCGTTCACAGCCCGGGCCCAAGCCGCAGCCCCCAGCATGGCCGCAGCGCCCCCCAGTTTCGCGACCTTCAGCTCAAACGAATCGCGGTAGGAGGACATTATATTTTTATTCGCAGATTTTTGAACCTCCGAGACATACAATTCAGGCATGGCCTCCACGAGCCCTCCGCCTAGAACCACGACATTCGGCACTAGCAGGTGCACCAGAGACGCCACGCCGACACCAATCCAACTCGCAGCACGCCGCACGATCTCTTCAACCGCTCGGTCTCCCGCCTCGATGGACGCAGCCACCATTCCGCTCCGGATCTTGGAAAATGTCCCCGCAGACTGTTCAAGGAGATGCGGGG
>CAZTAB010000218.1:0-6115 GCA_964611475.1 uncultured Verrucomicrobiota bacterium
CCGAACTGCCCCAAAATGGACAAACACGGGGGAAACGACGTTTTTCAACGGGAATCAGCCAATGGACTCGACCTGAAATCCACGGGGCGGCGCAAGGTTCAATGTTTCGATTTCGTGCATTGCGCTTGGCCCAAAGCCGCCAAAACGCCACGACCGTGGACCTCTGGCAGAGAATTCTGGCTATTCCCAGGGAATTCAGTCCAAAACTGGCCAATATCTCCCACTTTTCCGCGATCTTCCCAATACCGCCCGCAACGCGGATCTGTAGGTTTTCCTTACCTCAGACGTCACCTTTTCCAGCGAAACCCTGAAGACACAGATCGGGCATTCCCGAAAACATGAGGCGGAAGACCTAAAAGAAATCTTTGGCAACCTCTCCCGATATTTTTCACAAATCCAGGGTATGAAAAAGACGCCATGGAAATCCTCGACCGTACGACGGAAACCGACCGGAATCCAAATCAGGCACGAATGATTGGATTCTGGGCCGCTATCCCGAACACTCTGCGCAGCGCCCATACACTGTCACCTCGTGACGACTAGCCGAGAATCCAGTAGGCAGCGTGCTGGGCCCAGACAGGTCGCAGCCGTCGAGTTCGAACACTCGTTCGCAATCATTGCAGAAGAAGTGATGATGGTGGCGAAGTCCCGCAACTTCGTAGCGTGGCGGATGACCAGGCAGAGAAACCGGCACGATGCGCCCTTCGTCAACAAGCGTCTTAATCGCGCGGTAGACCGTGGCAATTCCCAGCCGGCCCACATGAACCTGGGCACCTTCATGGATTTCCTGAGGACCCACCGGACGATTCACGGCCCGGATAAACTCCCAGATCGCTTCTCGTTGTCGCGTACGACGTTCCATCCTGAACGGTGCATATACACGGAAACGCCCGTGTTTTCAATCTCGGGGTACCACCCCACTCGGGTCCAGGACTAGGCGTCCACGGGTGATTCGCGCCCGTCCCCCGTCGAATTCCAGCGATAGGTGCTCATCGATTGCCGTAACAACTCCTCTGGCCTGAAGTTCCGGGGTCCGGGTGCCATCATCGGAAACAACATCCACATTCTGGCCGATGACCAGGGACTCTTTCTGATACCGCCGAAATGTAGGGTCGGGACCGTCGTCCAGCAATCCATCGTAACCCCGCTGAAGGGACCGGAGCAGCACCGGAACGACCTCCGACCACCGGATCCCGGGTCGCAACTCGTCGGCAAGACATCCCGCGCGCGGCACGAACGGCGTCGGCTCGATTTCGGGCGCGACCTCCACATTGACACCGACGCCAAAAACCACTCCCTCGACCACATTCCCCCGAAGATGCGTGGTGGAAAGCACCCCGGCGACCTTGCGCCCAGACATCCAAACGTCGTTGACCCACTTGATTCCAAGGTCCACCTCTGTATCGCTTCCGGCAAGCGACCGAACCGCATCAACCACGGAGACCACGGGCAGCATGGTCAGTCCGGCGCCGAGTTCGCTCAGCCGCCGGGAAGGACGGGCGAACACGCTGAGATGAATGTTTCCGCGCGTCGCGATCCAGCTCCTGTCCCTCTGGCCCCGGAAATTCCTGCCCTCCAGCGCAAGGACCGCACACGGTGACGGCAACTCGTCGTTCCGGTTCATCGCATCACACAACGCTGTAAACTGTGACGAGGACGCGGACCGGATCACGGCAAGACAATGGAATTCACCGAGCCACTTCGCGGAAGCCACATACACGGCATTGTCTGCGCTCACCACCTGCCACAGGTTCCTCTCCTCCTCGGAAAGATCAGCGACCTTGACGCGCCGCCACGACGCTTCCGGGTCAGGAAGCGCACTACATTCTCCGGGGCAATCGCAAAGGATGCGCATGACTCTACATCGGACGAAGGGGCATTGCGGTGGACGACTCAGACTGCCGCGGCGGGTGCGGCAACCACATCAAACCGGTAAAGGATCTGCCGATCCCGCCATCCGTTCGACTCCCGGGTTTCGTTCGGCACCAGAGCAAACCCCACCGCCTCGAGAAAATAACGGGCACGAATGTCTTCCAGGCTGACCCATGCGACGGCAATTCGTGCGTGGCGAACCCGCATGCCCCGCGCCGCCGCCGCCCAGAGTGCCCGGCCAATCCCGGCGCGCCAGTGGGCGGGCTCGACGCAGAGGGCTCGCAGTTCACTGTCGGCCCCAGGGACTGCCGCGCCCTTCGCCGACCCGTAGGAAACAAACCCAAGCACCTTGCTGCCGGTTACAAACACAAGGTTTTCCCCTGTGCGGTCCGACAGGCCGACCCGCCACCGCTCACCGGCTGCACCGAGCGGAAGCCGACTTCCCGCCCGTTCCCGGGCGCGCTCCTCCAGCGCTGCCAGGCCGGGATGGTCCTGTGGTAATACCGGCCGGATCGTCATGGATGGTCAAACCACGCCCGGCAGGACGGTGATGATTGAATGCTCCGTTTCATCCTTGCCTCCGAAGATTAGGTGCCCTCTCGAAAATGACAAGCTGGAATCGGATTCGCCATTCGAATCATTTCGAGTCGAGACGCGGTTTGGTGTATACGAACGCTGGATCGTCGGTGCGAAATGAAATCTGACCCGTCAGACCCGGCATCTCATCATGGACGACCTTCTCTACAAAGGACGCCTGGAGACATTCGACATTGCCGTCAGCTATGCGGTCACGACGGAATTGGTCAACGATATTGTTCTCCGGCATGACTGCGATCCCTGCGCAGCCCACTTGATGGGGCGGGCGATCACCGCTGGCGTGCTGTGTGCCGCGCAGTTGAATCCCAGCGAACGGCTGAACATCTGCTGGAAATACGAAGGACAGGCCCGCACCATCCTGGTCGATGTTGGGGCCGATGGCACAACGCGCGGCCTGATCTCCCCGACCAACCTCTCCGATTACGCATCGAACAAGGATGCCATTTTCGGCAATGAAGTGCAGTTGCGGATCATCCGGTCGCGAGAGGGACGGGTAATCGCGTCAAGCACCTCGAATTCCATCCTGCAGGACGTAGTGAACGATCTTTCCTACTTTTACTCGGTGAGCGACCAGGTGGAAACCGGAATGACGGTGATGATTGGGTTCAACCAGGACACCGGCAGACCGGTCAACCTGTGCCAGGGGATCCTGATGCAGGCCCTCCCCGGCTGCGATCTGGAACGGTTCGACGGCATTCGCAGCACCCTCGGCCATGAAACAAGCCGCAATCTGCTCGGAGACAAGAACGAGAGCGACAGCCATTTCGAGAACATCATCAACGCGCTCCTGGCGGAAGAGAATGGCGCGCCGAATCTGCGCTATGACGCACTTCCGAAACCCTCCTTCCGATGCACTTGCAATCACGACAAACTGGCCGCCGTGGTTCGAGCCCTGCCCTACGATGAACGGATGGACATGGTGCGGGAGAAGAAGGACGTGACGATCAGCTGCCAGTTCTGCAACAAGCGGTACGCGATGACAATCGACGAGTGCATCCAGGCATGGAACGAAAATCCAGAGGGTTGAGTCAGCTTTTGAATCCCCAGGAGGTCGTCGAACAGTTTCATCATGTCCCGCCGGGAGGCTCGCTCGCCCCTGCTGTTATCGACGAGAGGAAGATTGAACCGTTTTCCCGGGCGGGCCGTTTCCTTTTTCGCAAGACAGTGGACGCCACCTTTTGATTGCACTACTTTTCTTTTCGCTCTTGCCGCATTCCGATGAATGAATCGATACAGACACATCACTCCCTTCGCGTTCTGGCGCTGGAGCCCTACCACGGCGGGAGCCACAAGGCTTTTCTGGACGGATGGTCAGCCGGCAGCCGCCATGCGTGGACGGTGCTGGGATACCCGGCGAATAAGTGGAAATGGAGAATGAAGCATGCGGCCGTGACCTTCGCCGACTTGCTCCGTGGCCGGGTGGAGCGCGGCGAACAATGGGATGTGCTATGGTGCTCCGACATGCTGGACCTCGCGACGCTGAAGGGATTGGCGCCGGACTCGGTCCAACGGCTGCCGTCCGTGGCGTACTTCCACGAGAACCAGTTTACTTATCCGCTGACACCCGAACAGCCCGTGGACTATACCTATGGGTTTATCAATGCGAAGTCGGGCCTGGCCGCAGATGCCGTGTGGTTCAATTCCGCCCACAATCGGGACAGCTTCCTCGATGCCCTGGACGCATTTCTTCACCGCATGCCCAACCACGGTCCGGAGAACATGGCCGACCGCATTCGCGAAAAGTCCTCGATCGTCCCTCAGGGCATCGACCCGGTGAAAACGGGAACCCGGGGCCCAAGCGAAACCTTTCATGTCCTATGGGCAGCTCGGTGGGAATATGACAAGGACCCGGAATTGTTCTTTTCCGCAATGCGGGAATTCAAGCAGACAAAAGCGGATTTCAGGATGAGCGTGATCGGGGAGAGGTTCCGCGCCGTGCCGGAATGCTTCGAATCAGCGAGGTCGGAGTTCGCGAAACACATCGCAGCATGGGGATACCAGGAGTCCCGCCAGTCCTACGAAGATATCCTGCGCAACGCAGACGTGATTGTCTCAACAGCGCAACACGAGTTCTTCGGGATCACATTGATCGAGGCGCTGTCTGCCGGCGCATTTCCCCTGGTGCCCCGGAAACTCGCCTACCCCGAAATCCTCCGGGCGGACGAAAATCCCGAGTTTTTCCACGAAGGCACCGCCGACTCCATCTGCTCGAGACTGCTGGGACTAGCGCGTCAGAAAGCGGCTGCAAGCCTGTGGAACGGCAACGACGAACACGGGATCCAGCTTTCCAAGTCCTACTGGTGGCCCACCCTCGCCCCCGCCCTGGACACGGCCTTGGAGGGTGTTGCCCGTGGCTCCGGCGTGTAACCACACATTGGACGCAGGATCGCGGATCCGATCCGTTTTCATTCATGAATATCCACGGTTAATCCTCCGCCTTCTCGCCAGGGGGGGCCATTTTCACGATCTTCGGATCGAACCGGGCAATGATTTCGACAAGATCCCCCTGTGCGGCCATCACTTTTGTGATGTCCTTGTATACACCAGGAACCTCGTCGAGACCGGCACTGAGCAGGGTTACCCCGCGCTCGGCAAGCAGCTTTTTCGTGCCTGACCACGTGAAGGATTGTTTCGCCTGGGTTCGTGACATAACGCGTCCGGCGCCATGGGCCGCGCTCTCCAGCGATGCGCCACAGCCCTTGCCTCGCACGACAAACCCGGGGCTCGCCATCGAACCGGGAATCACCCCGAGTACGCCCGCCGACGCCGGCGTCGCCCCCTTCCGGTGGACGATCAGCTCCCGGCCGTCGTGTTGCTCCCTCCACGCGAAATTGTGATGGTTCTCAACCTTCGCCAGCGACTTGCATTTCAACGCGCGAACCATTTCCCGGTGAATCACTTGATGATTCGCCGATGCGAACTCCCCCATCAACTCCATCGCCGCCCAGTACTCCTGGCCCGGCGCCTCGTCGAGGTTGAGCCAGGCGAGGTGCTTCAGTTCGCGTGGCAATCCGGAATGCAGATTCATTGCCAACCTCGAGTAGTGGGACGCGACGTTGGCGCCGGGCCCCCGACTTCCGCTGTGAGAAAGCAGTGCGAGGTATTCGCCGGCTTGCAGTCCCCATTCCGGTTGATCCAGCGTGAAAACACCGTATTCCACGAAATGGTTTCCGGAACAACTGGTGCCAAGCTGGCCCCGCGCCCGCTCGAACATTCGCTTGGTTACGTCCGTGATGCTCCAGTCCGCGTCCATCACGTCATGGTCGCGGGGATTCCTGAAGCTAACCCCCATCCCGAATCGTGTTTCCTCCTCGAGAACATTCACCAAGCGCCCATGTTCCCCCTTCAACGCCGACACCGGGATGTCTGTCACCGTCAGCATCATCCGGCACGCGATGTCTACCCCGACGGCATAGGGAATGACCGCCCTCTCGGTGGCAAGGACCCCGCCAATGGGGAGTCCGTAGCCGACATGGGCATCGGGCATCAGGGCACCGCGGACCGAGATCGGCAACCGGCAGGCGTTGTGCAGTTGCCGAATCGACTTGGGGTCGAGGTCCTCCCCCCACTGCTCCCAGGGGGCCGGCTCATCGCGCTCCACGAATTTCTCTTTCGATACAGGTATCAATGCCGTCGCCAACTCACC